>CAZPPU010000023.1:8840-14230 GCA_964588515.1 uncultured Nitrospirota bacterium | reverse complement strand
GGCGCATCGGGGAGTTCGAGGCCGTCCTTGACGACACGCCCGGCGCGCTCCATGCCCTCACCGGCATAATCTCCGGGGCGAGGGCCAATATCCTGAACATCGTGCACGACCGGCTCTCGGAGAAAATCCCCCTCGGAAAGACAAAGGTCGTTATAACGGTCGAGGTCAAAAACCGCAAACACCTCACTGAGATTATGAAAGAAATAAAAACGGCGGGGCCGGCGCAAGAAATAGAAGTGATTTGAAATCCATTGGGAGGTTTTATGCTTACGCTTAATATCGGAAACATGGTCTCGGAGGTCATCGGCAAGGCCGGCCTCACGGAAAAGGAAATCGAAGGCCTTAAAGAAAAGGCCCTCCTTGCCCACAGGGAGGTCGCAAAAGGCCTTGCATTTATGGACCTCACGGAGCAGGACACATCGGAAGTCAAAAAGATTGCAAAGGATATAAGGGCCAAGGCCGAAGGCCTTATAGTCCTTGGCATCGGCGGCTCCGCATTAGGCCCAAAGTGCATCATCGAGGCCATGAGCCCGATGCATAATCTTAAGAAATCCCCGAAGGTCTTCATCTACGACAATGTAGACCCCTCAACGCTCAAAAACATCCTGAGCATCGTTGACCTCCGGAAGACCGCAGTCAATGTGATTACAAAGTCAGGCTCAACCGGCGAGACCATGGCCTCCTTCATGACGCTCCATGAAAGGATCGGCCCTGCCGCCTTTATAGTTGCAACGACAGACCCCGAAAAAGGCGCACTCAGAAAATTAGTATCGGAGAAAGGTTTCAAAAGCCTTCCAATCCCGTCTCCCCTCGGAGGGAGATACTCGGTCCTGAGTCCCGTGGGGCTTTTGCCTGCCGAAGTGGCGGGGGTTGATGCAAACGAGCTTCTAAGAGGAGCGAAGGCGATGAAAGAGCGGTGCAAAAACCCGGAGCTATGGGAGAACCCGGCCTATCTCTTCGGCGCGCTGGTTTATCTTATGGATAAACTGAAGGGCAGGAGGATTACCGTCTTGATGCCGTATTCCGACAGGCTTAAGGTCTTAGGCGAGTGGTTCTGTCAGCTATGGGCCGAAAGTCTGGGCAAATCCGGAGTCGGCCTCACGCCCTACCCTTCTTTGGGCACAACCGACCAGCACTCGCAGGTCCAGCTCTGGATGGAGGGGCCGGAAGACAAGGTCGTGGTATTCGTAAGAGTCCTCGACCACGGCGCGGACTTCAAGATACCGGAGGTCTTTAAAGAGACCGAGACCGGCTACTTAGGCGGCCACAGCCTCGGAGAGTTGATGAATGCGGAGGAGGAATCCACGGAGCTGTGCCTTGCAAAGGCCGGAAGGCCGAATATGACGATTGATGCCCCCTCGGTGGATGCATTTCATCTGGGCCAGCTCTTTTATTTTTTTGAGCTTGCCACTGCCTTCACCGGCTTTCTTTACGGGATAAACCCCTTCGACCAGCCCGCGGTGGAAGAGGGCAAGCGGTTCACCTACGGGATGATGGGGAGACCGGGCTTTGAGTCGAAGAAGGCCGAGGTCCAAGAGGCCCGGCAGAAAAAGGCCTGCTGGAGGGTATAGAGCTTGCCGGTTAATACATACTTTTCTTGCCTTTTTTGGCATATTATATTATTATTTTCATATGTATGTATTTAGGGAGGATATATGCGAACCACGGTCGAGATAAACGACGCCCTGCTTAAGGAAGTTATCATGCAATCAGGGGAAAAAACCAAAAAGGCCGCGATAGTCACCGCTATGAAAGACTACCTGAGGTTTAAAAAGCTTCAAGAGCTTAAGGGCCTCATAGGCAACTATGAAGAGTTCGGACTCACCCTCACGGACCTTAAAAAGATGCGCGATGAAAGATAAGCTCCTTATCGATACATCGGCATGGATAGCAAGCTTCAAAAGAGCGGGCGGTGTAAAGTTAAAGCGGGCGATCATCGAGGCGCTGGACTCCGCCTCGGTACTGACGACAAACATTATAGTGCTTGAATTGCTTCAGGGATGCCGAGATAAAAAAGAATATGATGCGATGAAATCGCGGCTTGAGACACTTGAGTCTCTGCCCATAACGGATACCGTCTGGGAGACCGCTTATGATTCAGGGTTTCTTCTACGGAGAGCGGGAGTAACCGTCCCCACGATAGATATTATCCTGGCCTCCATGGTCAAGGTCAACAACTGCGTCCTCCTGCACCACGACAGGCATTTCAGGCTCATGGCTAAAAAGATGGGCTTGCAGGCATTGGATTTTCTTGATGAAAAATGAGTTTGCACTATTTTGAACCCATACAAATCCTTGCCAACTGCACAGCGGCAAATATATAATATCCCCTATGCGCATTCCGCTTGAATGGTTAAGGGAGTTTATAGAATTAAAGCTCTCTCCCACTGAGATTGCAAAGACCCTTACGATGGCCGGGCTTGAGGTCGAGGGCATCGAGGACTCCGTCCTTGAGGTCAATGTCACCCCCAACAGGCCGGACTGCCTGAGCATCTTGGGCATCGCAAGGGAGCTTTCGGCCATAACCGGCCTTCCAATCAAGTTCCCCGGGTATGAGGTAAAAGAAGAAATACCCGCGGGCTTCAGGGTCGAAATCGTAAAAACGGACTTATGCCGCAGGTACGCAGGCAGGGTCATAAGGGGCGTACGCATAGCGGAGTCCCCGGAATGGATGAAAAAGAGGCTTCAGGAATGCGGCCTGAGGGCGGTTAATAACATCGTTGACATCACAAACTATGTGCAGGCCGAGCTCGGTCATCCGCTTCATGCATTCGACCTCGAAACCCTCAAAGGCGGCCTCCTCAGAGTGGATGCGGCAAGGAAAGGGGACAGGATTGTCACGCTCGACGGGGTAGAACGGGGCTTGCCCGAAGATGCGCTCCTTATCATGGATGCGGAAAGGCCGGTGGCCGTTGCAGGCGTGATGGGCGGCGCGGAGACCGAGGTCTCTGCCCGGACAAAGGACATCTTCCTTGAAAGCGCATGGTTTCTTCCCGCCTCCGTAAGAAGGACATCGAAACGCATGGGCCTCTCCACGGAGTCCTCATACAGGTTCGAGAGGGGCGCGGATATAGAGATGCCCGTAATTGCGCTAAACAGGGCCGCATATCTGATATCCCGGCTTGCGGGAGGCCGGGCGGAGACGGTGTGCGACTCATACCCGGTGAAGTTTCAGCCTGTGGAAGTGACGCTCCGGCATGAGAAACTCCGCAGGGTCTTGGGTATCGAGCTTCCTCAGGGAAAGGCGACGGAAATCCTTAACCGCCTGAACTTCGCGGTAAAAGAGGAACAGGACCTCCTAAGGGTTTCCCCTCCCTCATACAGGCCCGATATAGAAATGGACTACGACCTTATCGAAGAGATAGCCCGGCTCTGGGGCTATGGGAGGATTCTCTCCGAGGTCCCGAAGGCAGGCATAGCGCCCGAAGACGGGCCCGAAAACGGAAATGAAAGGCTGAAACTCCTTTCTCAGGTCAAGACCCTGATGCGCACGAGCGGGTTTAACGAGGCGATAAACTACAGTTTCATGAGCGCAGATGCCCTCGAACTCTTGGGCATCCCGGAGGGCGACCGGAGACGAAGGGCCCTGCCGCTTAAAAACCCCCTGAGAAAAGAAGAATCCCTCCTGAGGACTACGCTCATCCCGTCGCTCCTTGATAACTTTACAAGGAATTTTTTCCGCGGCCTGAGGGATATATGTATGTTTGAGCTTTCGAGGGTCTTTGAGGCGGGCACGGCCCGTAGCGATAACCCGGAGAACGAACTTCCTGTGGAGCGCTTGAGACTCGCCGGCATCTATTACAAAGAGCGTTTTTATGCGCTCTATAAAGAGCGGGCCGAGGACTTCTACATGGCGAAGGGCGCGGTCGAGGCCCTGTTTTCGGAATTCAAGCTCACAGGGTATTCTTTTACGCCCTCGGGGGAGCCCTTCCTCCATGAAGGGCAATCCGCGGATATCCACATGGGAAACAGGCGGATCGGGTTTATCGGCTCGCTTTCGCCGCTTGTAATCGAAAGGCTGGACATCAAGCCGAAGGCCGATGTAATTGTTTTTGAGCTCGACATGGACGGCCTGCTTTGGACCCTTCCGCGGAAGGTCTCCTATGAGCCTGCGCCGAGGTTCCCTTCCATAGAGCGGGATATCGCAATCGTCCTTGACGAGGTGATAAAGGCGGGGGATGTCATTGCCCTTATACGGGCATACCCGTCCGGGTTAATAGAAGATGTCTCCGTCTTCGATTTATACCGGGGCGCGGGCATAGGCGCGGGCAAAAAAAGCCTTGCCTTCAATATAAGATACAGGGCAAAGGACAGGACGCTCAAGGACGAAGAGGTCGAGGCGGTCCATCAGGGCGTCATAAAACATCTCATCGCCAAGACGGACGGGGAAATCCGCGGGGCCTCATAATCATATTAATCTGATAAAATACACTCCATGCCTCTAATCCTCGTAACGAACGACGACGGGGTGCATTCCCCGGGCCTGATAGTCCTCATGAAGGCCATGAAGGAGCTCGGCGAGACATTCGTAGTCGCCCCGGACAGGGAAAGGTCCGCGGTAGGCCATGCCCTTACCATCCACAGGCCGCTCAAGGCCGAACTGCTGAGGGAAGGTCTATGGAGCATCAACGGCACGCCTACGGACTGCGTTGCGGTGGCGGTGGAAAAGCTCTTGGGCAGGAGACCCGATATAATCGTCTCCGGCATCAACAGGGGCGGAAACTTAGGCGACGACCTCACATACTCGGGCACGGTCTCTGCGGCCATGGAGGGCACGATTTTAGGCATCCCCTCGATGGCGGTGTCGCTCGTTACGGACGGGGGCCAGCCCCATCATTTCGACACCGCGGCCCATTATGCGACTCAGGCCGCAAGACATATCATCGAGCGGGCATTGCCTTATGACACCCTCCTTAACATCAATGTCCCGAACCTTCCCGTAAAAGACATCCGGGGGGTCAGGTTTACCCGGCAGGGCAAGCGCATCTATGACGGCTCCATACACGAGACATTCTCGCCTTCGGGCGAAAAATATTACTGGATAGGCGGAGGAAGGCCCTTCTGGGAGCACGGCGAGGACACGGACATAAGCGCGGTCATCGAAGGCTATGTCTCCATCACGCCCGTGCACATGGACCTCACGAATCATGATGCAATAGACTTCCTGAAGAGGCGGTGGAAAGGTCTTTAACGGGCGACAAAGACGCAAGGCCTTGATACCTCTTCATCGCCTGCCTGTCCATCCTTTGGCCGCCGAACCTGACAGCCTCATACATGCGGACGAACTCCTCCGCGGCGCCGTCCATCCCGAGCCTCTTTGCCTCCCGGAGGACATCCCGCGGCGTTGAGGAAGGGCCCCTGCGCCACCGGGCCGACCGGCTCGGTCTCGA
>CAZPPU010000023.1:5249-8830 GCA_964588515.1 uncultured Nitrospirota bacterium | reverse complement strand
CCTGTTTCTCCACTTGAGATAGATGACCGTTTCAAAGCCGTACCTGCCGCGTTTCCGCCTCCTCAGGTAAAAGAGCGTTATGAGGGCCGGAGCAATCAGCGCAACAAGCAAGTGCAAAGAGGGCTTGACCCAGCCCTTGGGCATTTGCAATTCCGGCAGTTTAACCGCAGGCAGAGTTATAAGCTCGATGAGCCTTCTTTGGTCGTAGGAGCTGAACCCGACGACATACCTGTACCAGTTCATCCTCAGGGTGTCCATTAAAAGAAACAGCCTCGACGGAACGGAAGGTGTGGCCGAAACAGGCGTGGGGTCGAAGACCTGCCACCGCCCTCCTACCATGGCCTCGACCCACGAGTGGGCATTGCTCTGCCTGACGAGGATATAGTTTCCAAGCTCGTTTATATCGCCGCCTAAAAACCCGGTGACTATCCTTGCGGGTATGCCCTGCGACCTGAGCATGAGGACCATTGCGGTTGCGTAGTGCTCGCAGAAACCCTTCTTGGAACTGAATAGGAAGTCCTCTACCGGGCTCATGCCCGGAGGCACAGGGTCGGTCTTAAGGGAATACTTGTAATTGGCCCTGAGATGGCTTTCTATGAGGAGGGCTTTTTCGATGTCCGTTTTCCCCTTGCCCGAAACCTCCCGCGCAAGGGCCGGGACCCGTTCGATGCCCTCCGGCAGTTGGAGGTATCTCCTTTTGCTCCATCTCCTGTATGCGATGTTGCCTTCCCCGGCAGGGACGCTCTGGAGGGTGTATGTAACCCGCCTGTCCTTTTTGGCCGGGATGAAAAGCGCCCCGGCCCCGTCGGTCTCCATGAACCTGCCCTCCGCATCGACGGCAATGGGTTCGCCGAGGGCGAAGACGACATCGGTGTCCATCGGCTCTATATATACCTTCTGTTGAAGCTGAGACCGGGCCCCCGCGTCCCCAATGACGAACCTGCCGCCGGTCTTGAAGAGCCGGAACCTGCCGCCGACACTGTCTTTCCATGAAAGCCCGTCGAAATAATCGAGCGTCATTCCCCTCCAGTAAAGCGGGAGTTTCTCTCCCGAAAGCTCCACCCTCATCACGACCGTCGGGTCAAGGAGGACATCCCCGAAACTGCCGAACTCCACCTTCTCGGAAAACCCCACCGTGCGTATGCCCTTCGAGGACTTCCTGCCGAAGACGCCGGCGCCGACCCTCGGTATGGCCGCAAATAGCAGGGCGGTGGAAACGACTGTGGCTATGGATATGTATATCAACGGCCTTCTCAGCCTTGCGCCCCTCTGAATCCCCTCTTTTATGAAATGGGAGAGCGCTATCGTCACGACGAATGCAACCAAAAAGAATACGAAGATTACTCCGAAGGCCATCGAATAGGTAAGTTCCGATGTAATAACGAGTTGAAGAATAGACATGAAGCACACCTGAAGGTAATCCCACGGCTCCCTGAGGTCGAAACTCTTCAGGGTCTGAAAGACTATAGTCATGTGGGCCACGGCTATGAAGAAGTCGCCTGTTATGCCCACCGCATCGAACATCAAAAGAAAGAGCGCGGCCAGGGAAAATGCGCTTATCGCCCGTTTGGGCGCAGGCGGCAAGCCCCTTAGGAGCCTGTAATAGCCCAAGAAGAGCCCGATGCCCGGGATGAGCATCACGGGGTTAAGCTCTCCGGACATGACCAATGCCGAACAGCCTGTAAGAGCGATTACGGCGGTGAGTATGTTATAGGCTTGAGGCATAGACAACCATGTCGCAGTCCGGGGAAAGCCTCCTCAGGGCGGAGGACTCGGATTTAAGAATCAGGAGCGTTCCGCCGGGGCAGGTAGCCCCTGCGATATTGGGGCATTCCCATGTGTCCTGCTCTTTTACGAGGGCCAGACTGTAAAGGAGCCTCGTCAGGAGCTCCGGGCCGCTCCCGAAGGCCTGCGCATCCCTGCATGTGAGGAGCCTGACGAAAAAACCCTCCTCGATGAACTTCACCGAGGCGGAGGCCGCAAAAGAGACCGCCTTCTCGAAGACCTCGCCTCCGGGAGGGTTTGCGCTGTCCAGTATTATGGTCAAGGACTTCGGCTCGTCCATCGCAAACTCCTTCACCATGAACTTATCCGCCTTTGCCGTGGCCTTCCAGTTTATCCTCTTCAGGTCGTCGCCGTACCTGAACTCCCTTATGAAGAGCATCTCGCCTCCGTCTCCCGGCCTACGGGCATGTCCCCTGTAGTCTCCGGCAGAAAGCGCAGGGGCGATGTCTATCTCCTTTACTTCCGGGTAGACCACCACCTCGCCTTTGGCCCGGATGCGGAGTCTACGGGTGAAGAATATGAACGGAAACCCGCTTTCTACGAAAAGGTTTTCCAACCGGTATACGCCCCTTTTTTCAAAGAGCGCCTTGACGCCCCCTTCGGTCGTTGCCGAAGGCCGAGCATATGGGATGAAGCCCTTGCCCTTCATGCCCGGAGGAAGCTCGACCCTCAACGAATAAGACGGCAGGAGCCTCTTTTTGTTTGTCAGGGAAAGGTTGGGGATTGCCTCCTCTTTTGCAAACACAGGCCCCTCTATGGAAGCATCGAGGCTTAGACCCCTCAGGTTAAGCCGGAGCCCTACGACGGAAATCACGATTACGGAGAGCATCAGGGAAAGGACGAGGTAAATCAGGTTATTCCCGGTATTTACTGCGGCCACGGCAATGAGCGCTATTGCGAGGAGAAACTTTTTACCCTCTTTTGTGGGCCTCATATCAAACGGGCACGGGGGTCCTTTCGAGGATGTCCTTTACGACCGCATCCGAATCCGAGATGGATGTCCTTGTCTTGAGGATAAGCCTGTGGCCGAGGACATGGGCCGCAGTGCCTTTCACATCCTCGGGCGCCGCATAGTCCCTGCCCTCGTAGTATGCGCTTGCCTTTGCGACCCTGAGGGTGAACTGAGAGGGCCTCGTGCTTGCGCCGTTCCTTATGCTGTCGTCCTTCCGGGTGGCCCTTACGACCGCCATGATGTAATCCACGATGGAGTCCTCGACCCTCACGGCCTCCGCCGCCTTCTGCATCCCGATAACCTCCCCGGCCTCGAGCACGGGCGGCATCCGCTCTATGGTCTCGAAATCCGCCGGCTCAAGGACGGCCTTCTTCTCGTAGAGGAAATCCGGATAGCCGAGCCTAAGATGGAGCATGAACCTGTCGAGCTGGCTTTCCGGCAGGGGGAATGTGCCGTGGTATTCGAGCGGGTTCTGCGTGGCTATCACCATGAAGGGCTCAGGCAGTGTGTATGTCTTTCCGTCCACCGAGACCCGCCTTTCGTTCATCGCCTCAAGCAGTGCGGACTGTGTCTTTGGGTTGGTCCTGTTTATCTCGTCTGCAAGGACGATGTTTGCGAACACCGGGCCCTGCTTAAATTGAAACTCCCTTTGCTCCGGATTATATATGCTCACGCCGATTATGTCCGAAGGGAGGAGGTCGCTCGTAAACTGTATCCTGTGGAAAGTGCAGTTGATGGCCTTCGAAAGTGTAAATGCGAGGGTCGTCTTCCCCACGCCCGGGACATCCTCTATAAGAAGGTGCCCCTTCGCAAGGAGCGTTACGACCGCAAGCCTGACGGCCCC
>CAZPPU010000023.1:3332-5239 GCA_964588515.1 uncultured Nitrospirota bacterium | reverse complement strand
AATCTATTCTGTCTTCGAGCGCCTTAAGGCTCCGGACGCTCTGTCCTACCGCCACTGCCATGTTATATCTTATAATAGCATTAAAGGAGGGCCTATGCTAATAGGGGTCGTCTCGGACACGCACGACGACATGGCCGCAGTAAAGAAGGCCGTTGAGTTCCTTAACGCAAAGGGCGTTTTGCATGTGCTCCATGCCGGGGACTTCGTCTCGCCCTTTACATTCGAGGTCTTGGGAGACCTCAAGGCGGAATTCACAGGCGTCTTCGGCAATAACGACGGAGACAGGCTCCTTCTAAACGAAAAGTCCGGCGGAAGGATTTTAAACCAGCCCTGCACCCTTGCGCTCGACGGCAAAGCCATCGTCGTCGTTCATGAGCCTTCAGTGGTAGAGGCGCTTGCGGCCTCCGGACGGTTCGATATCGTAATCTACGGCCATACTCATACCCCTGATATAAGAAAGACAGGCGGCGCCTTGATAATAAACCCGGGCAAGGTCGCAAGGCTTCACAAAGGCCGCTCCACGCTTTCAGTTCTCGATACGGAAAAGATGGAGGCCGGGCTTATAGAACTTTGATGCGCCCTGCCCCTTTCTGAACCCTCAGGGCCTCTATCAAACCCTCACCGGCCGGTGCGACTTCAATACGGTCGGCCCTGCCTCCGTGCGTAACAATCGCAGGCGTTAAGGGCATCTCTCTCAAGTCCGAGTACCTGACCGTGATTGAGGCCGCCTTAAGGATGTCCTCCTCATTAAGGTTGCCCCTCAAGAGCCCAATCGGGGTTCCGATACAGTCGGCCCTGAGGAGGCAATCGCCATCGAGGGCAAGGGCCTCGAGCCGGTCGTTTTCGGCCTTGTCCCTTCCCACGATGAGGAGCGCATCCGTAAGACTGAAATGCCTTCCGACCCTCAGAAGGTGAAGGTCGTTGACCGTGGGGTTGGGGTTCCGCCTCAGGAGTTCCCTCAGCCTGTATGAATAATTAGGCTCGGTAAGCAGGCATCCGCCTGCCGGTGCCGGATAGTCCGTAAGGCCCAATTCCTTTGCCAGGGCCATCTGGGGTTTCCTACCCCGGCCGTGCATTCCGTAAAGCCTTTCTCTTTCCACGATGCCCTCAAGCTCCGGTATTGTCGGCTTAAGGAGCCTTGCGCTCAGGGGCCTGAGGACATACCCTTCAAGCCCGGCCTGCCTGTCTATAAACGGGAGGGTCTCCCTCCTCTGGGTCATCGGCCTCTGCCCAAGCACCTCGCCTGTTATGATGAAGTCCGCGCCTATAAGCCCCATAAGCTCCTTGGCCTCCCTGAGCATGAGGACCCGGCAGTCCATACAGGGGTTCATGTTCCTGCCCCGGCCGTATTTGGGGTTTTTCACAACCGCGATGAATTTATCCGCAAGGTGGCAGAGCTTGACATCGAAGCCGAACTTCCGGGCGTTACTTGAGGGGTCGCTTGAGCACGAGGAGCGGTCGGCGATTTCACAGCCGAAGTGCGTAAGGAATGTGACGGCAGTGACATCTATGCCCTGCCTGAGCATCACAAGCACGGATAGCGTGCTGTCAAGCCCGCCCGAAAGAAGCGCAACCGCCCTTGCCATAAAAAATTATAACATTAGCCTCCTGCTTCTCCGCAAGCGTCCACGGGTTATTCCCTTGCCATGCATGAAAGTATGGTAGAAAAACCCGCGCAAAAGTGTTAAATTAATTCATGCAGAGGGTGCCCGTAACGCCGGAGGGCAAGAGGAAGCTGGAGGAGGAGCTTGAGAGGTTCCTCAAGGTCGAAAGGCCGGCCGTGATAAAGGCCATAGCCGAGGCCCGCGCGCACGGCGACCTCTCGGAGAATGCGGAATACCATGCCGCAAGGGAAAGGCAGTCCTTCATAGAGGGCAAGATTAATGAGCTTCAACATAAGTTGGCGA
>CAZPPU010000023.1:0-3322 GCA_964588515.1 uncultured Nitrospirota bacterium | reverse complement strand
AAGAAGCCGCCCTTTAAAATTCCCGTGTAAAAGTGTTACATTAACCTATGCAGAAAGTGCCGCTGACGCCGGACGGACATAGGAAACTGAGGGAGGAACTCGACCGCCTTCTGAAGGTGGAAAGGCCCAGAAACATTCAGGCGATTGCCGAGGCCCGTTCGCACGGAGACCTCTCGGAGAACGCCGAATACCATGCGGCCAAGGAAAGGCAGTCTTTTCTCGAAGGCAGGATTAACGAGCTAAAGGACAATCTCTCCCGCGCGGAGGTAACCGACCCCTCGAGGCTCAACCACGGCAAAGCCGCCTTCGGGGCGAGGGTGACCGTCCTCGATACGGAGGCCGATACGGAATATGTCTTTACGCTCGTCGGCGCGGAGGAGGCCGATGTGAAGCAGGGCAAGCTCTCCATAAGCTCGCCCGTGGGCAAGGCCCTGCTCGGGAAAGAGATAGGCGATGTCGTGACCATCAAGGCGCCTGCCCGGATTATAGAATACGAGATTTTGGAGATAAGCTTTAATTCGGCATAAAACAACCTTGCAAATAGAGGGGGCTGTGAGCAGGTATTTTAAAGCCGAAGTCGGGGAAAACATAGAGCTGAACGAAACCCATTCCCTCCTGACCTTTGCCCCAAATCTCGCCGCGGGACGTGCCCGCTCGCAGGGGCCCGTGGCCCCAATATCGCAGGGGCCCGTGGCCCCTCCTCCAGAGCCCGGACAGTTTTATATGGTTGCCGCAGGCACCGCCTCAAGTGTTAGAGACCCGCTCCTTAAGAGACCGTTTTGTTTTTTCAGAAAGACCCGTAGGGGCATCCAGATACTTTACAGGCTCAAGGGCAAGGGCACTGCCCTCATGAAGGGGCTTAAAAAGGGCAGTCTCATAGATGTCATAGGCCCGCTCGGAAACTCCTATCCCCTTCCGGAAAAAGGACAGACCCCGCTTATAATAGCAGGCGGAGTCGGAATCGCATCGGTTTTCCCGCTCATCGGCAGGCTTAAAAAAAAGGCATATGTCCTTTATGGCGCAAGAACGAAGAGCGAGCTCCTGATGCTCGATGAGCTAAAAACGCTTGCAGGAAAGCTCCGTGTAAGCACCGAGGACGGATCATACGGCAGAAGCGGGACCGTATGCGACCTGCTCCCGGATCTTCTAAAAAGCCGCGCTGAAAAGTTCGTGCTTTATGCATGCGGGCCAAAGGGGATGCTCAAGGCGGTCTCGGAAATTGTGGCCGATATGGGGGGCGGCAGTGCCGCCTATGTCTCGCTTGAGGAAAATATGGCATGCGGCGTCGGGGCATGTCTTGGGTGTGCGGTTAAAACAAAGGACGGCTATAAGAGGGTCTGCAAGGAAGGCCCGGTCTTTAAAATGGAAGATATTGTATGGGAGAGATGACCCGAATATGCTGAAATCGTATTTGAAGAAAATAACCGAAATCGGCAATCGTGGAGATGCAAGGGAGGAAAGTTATTATTCCATTCTCGCAGACCTTTTAAAAGACTATTCCGAATCGGCAGGCAAGAAAAAAATCCATGTAACAACACTTCCCAAAAAGACCGAGGCGGGAAACCCGGATTTCAGGGTATGGGACGGAGAACGGCACATCACGGGATATATAGAGGCAAAAGACCCCTCGGTCGAAAATCTCGACATGATAGAGAATACAGAACAGCTAAAAAGATACCTGCATACCTTCCCGAATCTTATACTTACGAATTTTCTTGAGTTCAGGCTTTACCGCAACGGGGAGATGACGGATAAAGCCCTTATCGGCAGGCCCGTCATACTCCATAAACTTAAAATCGCACCACCGGTTGAAAAAGAGCCGGAGTTATTAAAGCTGTTTGAAAAGTTCTTCTCCTTCTCGGCGCCTAAGGTCTACGATGCAAAGACCCTCGCGGTGGAGCTTGCCAAAAGGACGCGGTTCTTAAAAGATGTTGTAGCTCTCGCAATGGAAGAAGAAAACAATCCCCCCCCACCCCCCTTTAGTAAAGGGGGGATGGGGGGATTTATCGGGGGGTTTTATAGGGCTTTTAAGGAGCATCTTATTGCCAGCCTTACAGCGGATGAATTTTCCGACCTTTACGCCCAGACAATCACTTACGGGCTTTTCGCGGCCCGGACGCGCTCGGAAAACGGCTTTAACAGGAAACTTGCCTACGACAACATCCCTCAGACAATCGGCATCCTGAGGGATGTTTTTCAGTTTGTCTCTTTAGGTTCGCTCCCACAACAGATGGAGTGGATAGTTGACGATATTTCCGAAATCCTGTCTATAACCGACATCAACAAAATCCTTCACCGATATTTCCATGAAGGCAAGGGCAAAGACCCCATCATTCATTTCTATGAAACATTCCTTTCGGAATACGACCCGAAGACGAGGGAGATGAGGGGAGTGTATTACACTCCCGAGCCCGTGGTTTCATATATAGTCCGTTCATTGCACAGCATCCTGAAAGACCAATTCAACAGACCTGACGGCTTCGCAAACAGGAATGTTACGGTCTTAGACCCTGCGGCTGGAACGCTTACATTTTTAGCGGAAGCGGCTAAGCTTGCGGTCGATGAATTTGTATCCAAATACGGAGAGGGAGGCAGGGAGGACTTCATAAAAGGCCACATTCTTAAAAATTTCTATGCCTTCGAGCTTATGATGGCCCCGTATGCAGTGGGGCATCTGAAGATGTCCTTTTTGCTTGAGGAGCTTGGCTATAAACTTAAGAAAGACGATAGGTTCAAGCTCTACCTCACGAACGCCCTTGAGATGGAGGAGCTTGAACAAACGGAATTGCCGGGCATGGCTTCCCTGTCCGAAGAATCGCATCTTGCCGGAAGGGTTAAAAAAGAAAAACCGATACTCGTGATATTGGGCAACCCGCCTTATTCCGGCCATTCGGCGAATGTAAATCCGTGGATAACCAAACTGCTTAAGGAAGATGTGGACAGGTTAGAGAGCTATTATCAGGTAGACGGCCGGCCCCTCGGCGAGAAAAATCCGAAATGGCTTCAGGACGACTATGTGAAGTTCATCAGGTTCGCTCAGTGGAAGATAGAGCAGGCAGGCGAAGGGGTCTTGGGCTTTATTACCAACCACAGCTACCTCGATAACCCCACATTCAGGGGCATGAGGCAGTCATTGATGAAGAGCTTTGACGAGATTTATATCCTCGACCTGCACGGCAATAGTCTTAAAAAAGAGAAATGTCCCGACGGCTCCGAAGATAAAAATGTTTTTGATATACGGCAGGGAGTTGCCATTGCACTTTTCATAAAAAAGAAAGGGAAGAAGAAAGAAGACACGGTGTATTATTCAGAACTCTGGGGA
>CAZPPU010000022.1:2452-14274 GCA_964588515.1 uncultured Nitrospirota bacterium | reverse complement strand
GTTCTCGTTGAAGGCGACCTGGCTCATCGTAACCTGAACATGGTCGTAGCGGTCGAAGTAGGTCACTATGCCGCTGAACTCCTCGAAGAGGCTGTAGTCGTTCGTCTCCCGTGCGGTCTCGTCGCAGGCCTTTCCGGCATCGAGAAGAAGGCCTTCGAAGCCCATCTCCCCGTTTGAGTAGGCCCGGTGCTTCGCCATTATGAGCCTTACGATGTCCTCGGCTATGATATGGCTCTTGAGGGAGGGGTCGTGGAAGAAGAGGTTTTCAAGTATGGACCTTGCCTCGCGGAGGTATTCGGGCTCCTCGACCTCCTGTATCTTTCTGCCCTTAAGGAGGAGCTCGTCGAGGGTCTCAAGGAGCACGGCCGGTATGTTGTTGCGGATCCTGAGGGTCCGGAGCCTCCTCAACCTTGCAAGCTCGGAATGCTGGATGCTTTCCTTTCCGAGGGTCGCAAGCAGTATGTCCCTGTATTCGTCCACGATGCGCCTGTTTTCCGGGTGCTTGTACATGATGTCTATCTTCATCCGTTCCTGCTGGTAGTAGTCTATGCCATTTGCCGAGGCCGTCTCCGCAATGTAGCGCTCGTCCTCCGGGGAGAGGGTCCTGTCCCTCGAATAAAGCCCCCCGAATGTCCTGTAGAACTCCTCGTTGCCCTTGTGGAGGAGCTTGAATATGAACGCCGTGGAGTCGGGCTCGTCGAGCCTCTCGTAGAAGACCTCCATGAGGTCGAGGTCCGAACCTTCGGAGATGAGGGCGCTCCTCTTAAGGAGTTTCCCCACCCTGCCCAATATCTGCCTTTCCCTTTTCTTCGGCTCCTCTTTATGCGAGGAACAGACGAAAAAGTAATAGTTCTTTATGGCATGACCCTGAAGGAAAAGCCGGGCGAAGGAATCCGTCCCCTCGGTGTTGTTCGTAAAAAACAGGCTCTCGTCCCTGCCGGTATAGGCCCCGAACATCACGAGCCTGTTTAGGACCTCCCTGTTTACGATGTCCTCGCGGGGTTTTTCCATGCCGAACATGTACTCGCAGAAACTGCCGCCGATGCCCTTATAGTTTATGCCGTCCGGGGTTATGGAAAACTCGTTCCCCTTCGAGAAGAACCTGACATGGGACGGGGACTCCTCGTAGAATACGCTCTTTGCATCCTCTCCCCGGACAAGGACCGTGAACTCGACCCCTCCCATGAGCCCGTGGAGGCTAAGGTCCTTTATCATATAAAAATATAACACAGCGGGACGGGTTTTTTCCAAGGGGCTCGCAGCCCCTATTTCGCGGCAGGCCGTGCCTGCCGCAGGGGCCCGCGGCCCCCCCCTTGACAAACGCGGGGGCGTTCCGTTAGAATTGCAATTGAGACTTAATCTCATTTAAAAAAATGCACAGACACCGGCGCCGGCATAGAGAAGGACGCACCGACCCTTATAAGAGGGTCGCCCTCATAGGCAACCCCAATGTGGGCAAAAGCGTCATATTCGGCCTCCTCACGGGCAAATATGTTACGGTCTCCAACTACCCGGGCACGACGGTGGAGGTCTCATACGGCAATATAAGCCTCGACGGGAAGCGCTATCTCATCGTAGACACCCCCGGGGTAAACAGCCTCATGCCGATGAGCGAAGACGAACGCGTAACGCGGGACATCCTCCTCAGGGAGAGACCCTCCGTGGCCCTTCAGGTCGGGGACGCAAAGAACCTCAAAAGGACGCTCCTTCTTACGCTTCAGCTTTCGGAGATGGGACTGCCCGTAATCCTCGACCTCAATATGGAAGACGAGGCCAGAGACAGGGGCATAACGATAGACAAGCGGGCCCTTCAGGAGATGTTGGGCGTCGAGGTGGTGGGCACCGTCGCCCCGGAAAGAAAAGGGCTTAAGGAGCTGAGGGCGTCCGTCTCGAAAGAAGATTACCGCCTGTCTTCGGTAACACCCGGCTATAGCCCCCTAATGGAGGAGTACATAGAGAAGGTCTCTTCTTTCCTGCCCGAGGCGAACATCTCAAGAAGGGCCCTTGCCGTGATGCTCCTTTCCGGGGACAGGAGCCTCGGGGCATGGCTCAAGCAGAACCTCGATGCGGAGGCCATGGAGGCCATCGAATCCCTGAGGGAGGAGTTCTCTAAGCGGTCTTCCCATCCCTTCGGCACGGCCGTGAGCGAGGCGCGCCTCAGGCTTGCAGGCGAGATAGCCGAAAAGGTTATTAAAAGAGGGCCGGCCGAAGGAGGCCGCCTGCTTTCGTTCATAGGCAGGGTGAGCATGCACCCGGTCTACGGACTGCCCGTCCTTGCACTCGTGCTCTTTGCCCTTTATGAATTCGTCGGGGTCTTCGGCGCAGGGACCCTGGTCGGACTCCTCGAAGAGACCGTATTCGGGGAGTATCTTAACCCCGTCTTTACGAAAGCCGTCGAGGTATTGGTCCCTCTAAAGATTGTGCGGGAGATGCTCGTCGGCCCGTACGGCCTCATTACGATGGCCCTCACATACGCCATCGGGATAATCCTGCCGATAACCACCACATTCTTTATAGCCTTTGCCGTGCTCGAAGACAGCGGCTACCTGCCGAGGCTTGCGGTAATGCTCAACAGGGTCTTCAACCTGATGGGCCTTAGCGGAAAGGCCGTGCTCCCGATGGTCTTGGGGCTGGGCTGCGGGACGATGGCCGTGATGACCACGCGGATACTGGAGTCAAGGAGGGAAAGGCTCATAGCGACATTCCTCCTTGCCCTCGCCGTGCCGTGTGCGGCACAGCTTGGCGTCATCATGGGGATGCTCGGCTCGCTTTCGCCGAACGCCCTGCTTCTATGGTTTGTCTCCGTCCTTTCGGTGCTTCTGATTTCCGGGTTCCTCGCAGGGAAGTTTGTGCCGGGCGAAAGGTCCGAATTCTTTTTAGAAGTCCCGCCCATAAGAAGGCCCGCGCTTGAAAACATAGCGGTCAAGACCCTATCGAGGACGGTCTGGTACCTGAAGGAGGCGGTGCCGCTTTTCATGTTGGGCACATTCGCGCTCTTTGTGCTCGACAAGGTTGCGCTCCTCGGGGTCATCGAGAGGTTCGCCTCGCCGGTTGTGGTCGGCGTACTCGGGCTTCCGGAGAAGGCCACCGAGGCGTTCCTCTTAGGGTTTTTAAGGAGGGATTACGGCGCGGCGGGCCTCTTTGCGATGTCCGGGGGGGGCCTTCTTACGCCTGTCCAGTCGGTCGTGAGCCTTGTGACCATGACGCTTTTCATCCCCTGCCTTGCGCACTTCCTCATGACCGTAAAGGAGATGGGCCTAAAGACGACCCTCGCCGTCGTTTCGGTGATATTCCCGGCGGCCCTTGCCTTCGGCGGGGCGCTCAACTGGGCGCTAAGGGCCTTCGGCGTAAGCGTATGACGCTTGCATTAAAAAAGATTTTCTTATACCCTAAAGGGGGTGCTTAGATGGAAAAAGAGCGGCCCTGCAGAACCTATACGGCCTCGGAGACCGAAAAAGGCATCTTCGAGGACGAAGCCCTCGAGGCCATATGGGAGCTTGCCGAAAGCGGCGATGTAAGGCTCGATGACGCCGTAAGGGAGGTGGGCAGTGAGGAAGGCATCCTCAGGATGGAGGCCGACGGCCTCATTGCAATCAAAGGCGGGCTTATCACCCTCACGGAGACGGGCAGGCCGCGGGCAAGGGACATCACAAGACGGCACCTCCTTGCCGAGAGGCTCTTTGCCGATGTCCTTGACATCAAGGACTACGAAGACGACGCATGCCGGCTTGAGCACGCCATAAGCCCGGCCGTGGATGAGGCCATATGCACATTCTTGGGGCATCCGCCCACCTGTCCCCATGGAAGGCCCATCCCGAAGGGCGAATGCTGTAAGCTCTATACGAAAAAGGTGACGCCCCTCGTCCAGGGCCTTCCGGACATGGATGTCGGCGGATGCGCAAGGGTGGTCTTCATAAAGGCGCCCGCAATGGACAGGCTCGCCTCCATAGGGCTTCTGCCGGGCGCGGTTATAAAACTCCAGCAGAAAAAACCCTCCATTGTCCTCTCCATAGACGAGACCACGATTGCAATAGACGAGGACATCGCCAGAGGGATTTATGTGAAAAGTGAAATCTGCTGAGGACGCCTTCAGGGAATACCTCAAGGGCAAGGGGCTCAAGTTCACAAACGAGCGCGCCCTCATCCTCCGCGAGGTCATCTCGGGCAAAGGCCATTTCGACCCGGACGGACTCCTCATCCGCATGAGGGGCAGGGGGCTTAGGGTATCGAAGGCATCCATCTATAGGACGCTTCCCCTTCTTGTGGATTCCGGCCTGATAACCTCCGTGGAAAAGACCGACAAACACGCACATTACGAGCGCACATTCGGCCACGGCCATCACGACCACATGCTTTGCATGTCGTGCGGTAGGGTCGTGGAGTTCTATTCCAAGCCGCTTGAGGCCCTTCAGGAGAGGCTCTGCCGTGGGAAGGGCTTCGAGGGCATAAGCCACAGCCTCGAGATCATGGGCTACTGTAGTGAGTGCAGAAAAAAAAGGCGTTAAGGACGGCCTTTATTTTTTCCTGTTTCTGGCGCTCGCCTCTATTTATTTCGTGGGGGTGTTTGAAGGGGTCGTCCCCCTTGCGGGCGATGCCGGCCTCCAGAACTACCCCCTGAGGGATTTCTACGCAGGGGAGATAAAGGCCCTGAGGTTCCCCCTATGGAACCCTTACGAGTTTGCGGGCCTCCCCTATGCGGGCGCCATGCAGACCGGCGCATTCTACCCGCTCAAGATACTTTTATACGGCACTCTCCCTCCGGCTTATGCGTTCGATGCAAGCCTCATACTTCACTATGCCATGGCAGGGTTTTTCACATTCCTTTATCTCAGGCTCATGGGGCTTGGGAGGGCCCCCTCGGTCTTTGGCGGGACGGTCTTTGCCTTCTCCGGGTTTTTAGTCGGTTATCACCCCCATACGGCCATCGTAAATGCGGGCGTGTGGCTTCCGCTTTCGGTTTATTTTCTTGAGCTTCTAAAGAGAGACCCGGGCCTCCGGCGCATGGCCTTGCTTTCGCTTTCGGTGGGCGTTCAGCTCATGGCCGGAAACTTCCAGATGTGCATGTACACATATATGACTCTGGCCGTCTATGCGGCATTCTCCATGTTTGAGCTTAAAGGCCGCGGCAGGGTCGGGTTTGCCGCATTCGGCCTCGGAGGAGTTGTGCTTGGGATGCTCATGGCCCTGCCCCAGATTCTAAGCTCCCTCGAGCTGAGTGCGCTTTCCATAAGGCCGGTTTCCGCCCGCACATTAGGATACATATTCTTCGGGGAATTCCGTTTGTACCTGAAGACGCTCCCGTCCCTGATATTCCCGCATCTCTATTCGGGCGGCGCCTACGGCGCCGCCCTCCCCCGCGTTCCGGACCAGGCCCATGCGTTTACCGGAACCCTGCCCCTCATGCTCGCAGTGATTGTGGCCTTAAAAGAGTTCAGGTCTTCACGGGCCGTCAGGCCATGGGCCGCCGTCGGCCTTATGGGCCTTGTGCTCTCTTTGGCGGACGACACCCCCTTTGGAAAGCTCCTATTCCATGTGCCGGCCTATAACATCTTCCGCGCCCACAGCAGAAACCTCTTTGAGTTTTCATTTGCCGTATCCGTCCTGTTTGCATGGGGCATGCAGGGTATGCTTAAAGAAAAGCGATATCTAAAGGCCGTCTCCATCGTCATAGCCGGGGCGATTGCGGCTTCCGCCGCTCTGGTCATGCTCTTGCCCCATCCCGCATTAAGCCTGAGAAACCCGGCCGTATATATCCCGCTGATTTTAATGCTCCTCTACCTTGCCCTCATCGCAGGCGGCCTTAAAAAGAGGGCCCTGCTTTATGCCGTTTTCATCCCCCTTTTCATAGAGGCGTACTCTTTCGGTGCATTCCTGAACGCTGAGGGAAGACCTGTAGGGGAACTCTCAGGGGTCTGTAACGAAGAAGGCTATACGGCTATCAAAGGCCACGGCAGGGGCCGGGGCGCAAATGAGCCGGCACGGGCAGTGTCGCTTTCCCTCCATACGACCGACCTCCGGAATGTCCCCTGCCGGGTCGGCATGCTCAACTCCTACGACCAGCTCATACTGAGCGATTATGCGTATCTCTTTGACCTCGAACCCTTGGGGTTCAGCAGGTACTGGGAATACCTTATAAAAAACAACACCCTCCTCAGCATGATGAATGTGAGGTACCTGATATCGCCCAAAGGGTCTCCAGCCGGGATAACGAGACTGCTTGAAGAGACCGGGACATCGAAGGGGATTTCCTTTGGTGCAGAACTACTCGACCCGACAACCTTCACCCTCGCCGCCACGGAGGTCAAAGGCAACTCCCTTCCCCTTCAAAGACCCTTCGGGGCAGGCACATATCTCATATCTTTTAAGGCGCGGGCGCTTAAGCCGGGAGGGGCACGGCCCCCTGCGATATTGGGGGCACGGCCCCCTGCGATATTGGGCGCAAGCCTGAGAATGGAGGTCTATAGCGAAGAAGAAAAAGACCGCAGGTTCGGCGCGCACCCGCTCCATGCCTACCCCGGGCTTATAGGTCCGGAATTCGGGGAGTACTACAGGGTCTACGAAAACCCTGCGCCCCGGCCCCTGACTGTCGGCTTCGTTTCGCCCCGGTTTGAGCCAGTCGAGATAAAAAACATCACAATCACGGAAATCAAGGGCTACGGCCCGCCTCCTATGGCAGTCGAAGGCAGACTCTACGAGAGGCTCCTTGAGACAAGGAAGGCAGTCGTATACTTAAACGGAAACGCCCTTCCGAGGGCATACACGGTCAAAGAGCTCATCCGGGCAAAAGACCTTGCCTCGATAAAGCGGATGCTCGACCTAAACGGGATAAACCCGGCGGAGCAGGCCCTCATAGACGGGCCCGCTCCGGAGAGGTTGAATTTTGCAAAGGGCGAGGTCTCGATTAGGGATTATAAAACGGACAGTGTGGCCTTGGCCGCGGATTTTCCTGCCGAGGGCTTCGTTGTGCTCTCAGAGCAGTATTATCCCGGATGGAAGGCATACATAGACGGCAGGAATGTGGAGCTCTACAGGGTAAACGGCATCATGCGGGGGGTGGTAGTGCCGCCGGGCAGGCATGAAGTGGTCTTCAGGTATAAGCCAGATTTTTTTGTTCCTTCGATGATTGTAAGCGGGATTGCGCTTTTGGGGGCGGCCCTTATGTTGGTTGGTGGAAGGGGGAGGCCCTTAGGGCCGCAGATGTTATAGGACGGGGAGGCCTTAAGGGCCTCCCCTAATGGCTCTTAGAGCTTTACCACATTAGCCGCCTTCGGGCCCTTCGGGCCCTCGACGATGTCAAAACTCACTGCCTGGCCTTCGGTCAGGGTCTTGAACTTTGCGTCCTGGATAGCTGTGTAGTGGACGAATACATCTCCGCCGTCTTCCTTCGTGAGGAAGCCGAAACCCTTAGACTCGTTAAACCACTTAACAGTCCCTTTCGGCATGCCGATACACCTCCTTGCTTGAGATTTGAAGATTACGGAGTTGTCTCGACCACAAAGTAGAGTCTTTGGGCACAAACGACAATAACTCCTGAAACTTCGGATTTGATTATTGCACACGACCGCCCCCCGCGTCAAGGGAGGCACGGCCTCCTGCGAGCGGGCACGGCCCGCGGCGAAATATACAGGGGCTCCAGCCCCTGCGATATTGGGGGATATTTAAATTTCCGGACGGATGCTTTAAACTAACCGTGTGATGATCGAACTGAGGGGGCTTAAGAAATCCTTCTACACGCAGGCAGGAGAACTCCGGGTGCTCAGGGGGATTGACCTTACGGTCGGCAAAGGCGAGATGGCCGCCCTTATGGGCGTCTCCGGCGTAGGGAAAAGCACGCTCCTTCATATCATGGGCACGCTCGATGAGCCGACGGAAGGCTCGGTGCTTTATGACGGCGTGGATGTCTTTTCCATGAGCGAGGCGGAAAGGACCGTCTTTAGGAACAGGACCGTCGGCTTCGTATTCCAGTTTCACCACCTCCTCCCTGAGTTCACCGCGCTCGAAAATGTCATGATGCCCTCCTTTATAAGCGGCAATCCCGACAGGGCAAAGGCCGAAGAGCTTCTCGGAAGGCTCGGCCTCTACGAAAGGAAAGACCACAGGCCGGGCGAGCTTTCGGGCGGCGAACAGCAGAGGGTTGCCGTGGCAAGGGCCCTCATACTCGGCCCCAAGGTCGTCCTTGCCGACGAGCCCACGGGAAACCTCGATAGCAAAACCGGACAGGAGCTGTTCGAACTCCTCTTAAGCCTGAACCGGGAATCCGGCATAACATTCGTAATAGCCACCCATAACGAACACCTCGCCCGGCAATGCCACAGGACTATCGAAATGCTCGACGGGAGGGCACGGCCCTCAGCGTAATTATTGCGGTAGCAGTATTTTCACAATACGCTCAGTCTGCCGTGGGACATCCTGAACCTCGATGCGGCGTCCTTTGCAAGCTCCGTGCTGTGAGTGACGAGGACGAATGTTATGCCCCTTTCCCTGTTGAGCCTCTTAAATAACTCCATGACCTCCTGCTCGGTCTCCTCGTCGAGATCCCCGGTGGGCTCATCGGCAAGGATAAGCAGGGGGTCGTTCATCAGCGCCCTTGCAATGGCCACCCGTCTTTGCTGGCCTCCGCTTAGTTGTGAGGGGTATGCATCAACCTTGTCGGCAAGCCCCACGAGGCCAAGGTACTCAACGGCCCTTTCTTCGGCCCCGGACTTTTTACCCGGGGCGAACAATGTGGGAAGAAGCAGGTTTTCCTTTGCCGTAAGCACGGGAAGGAGGCTTGCAAACTGGAATACATAGCCGACCTTCCCCGCCCTGTACTCCGAGAGCCCGTCTTCATCGAGGCCGTATATGTCCGTGCCGCCGACGAGCACGCTTCCGGATGTCGGCCTCATTATACCGCCTATCATCGAAAGGAGCGTGGTCTTCCCCGAGCCCGAATGACCCACTATGGAGACGAACCGCCCCTTCTCTATTTCAAGCGATGCGCCGTCGACCGCTTTAAGCTCTTCGCCGTTTACCGGAAAGACCTTCGTGACACCGGAAAGCACAACATGCGCCATCTCACATCTCCTTAAGGATATTCAGGGGCTCAAGCCTCCGTATCCTGATTATAGAGGAAAATGCGCCTATAACGCATATCCCGGTGCCCACGGCAAGGCCCAGAAGCCCGACCTCTATCCGCTCCGCTATGGTAAGCGTGGCGCCCATGTCCCGGAGGAGGGTGAATATCCTCGAAAGGGTAAGGGAAAGATATGTCCCAAGCGCAATCCCTATGAGACTGCCCGTAAAGCCGAGGGCCACGACCTCGGTTGCGAATATGCCTGCTATGTGGCTGCCCTTTGCGCCTATCGCCCTCATTATGCCGACTTCCCTTGCCCGCTCGTTTACGACCCCGGAAAACACCGCCCATGTAAGGAAAGCGGAAAGCATCGAGGCAAGGACTATGGTAATCAGGAATATGCTGTTTATGTCCGAAAGCGTGGAGATTATCCGCTTTCCTATGTCGTTCCTTTCTATGACATCCACCTCCACGATTTCGCCCTCCACCTTTCTGCCGACCATATAAGGGTCATACCCTTTTTTAACCTTCGTGAATATGAGGGATATCTGCTCCGGGCCGATTTTCAATGTGCCCTCTTTTATCAGGTCTTCGAGGCCCTCTTCGCTTATGAATATCGCATTGTCAAGCCCCGTGCCGGTCTTTTCGAGGACGCCTGCTATCTTAAACTCCTTGCCGAAGAACTTGCGTTTGTCCACATCGAGGAGGTCGAAGTTCGTATATGCCTCGTGGCCCACAATCGCCTCGGCCTTTTCGAGCCTCCTTCCGATAGCCCTCTTAAGCCACGGCCCGACGATGAAGTCCGTTTCCTGGCTGAACGCAACGACCTTCACCGCCGGTATATCACAGCAAACGCCCAGGATGGTGGTCAGATATGTCTGGTGGGTGGCCGCCTCTATGCCCTCCACTTTTTTTACGCGCTCGATGAGGGCCCTGTCCATATAGAAGCTCTTTGCCTTCGTCTCAAGGAGCACCTCCTCGGCGTAGTCCCTTGCGCCGACAGGCACAACGAGGAGGTCTGCGCCCAAGCGGTCCCCCGCCCTCCTCAGGGTCGAGCTTACGCTCAGAAGAAACGAGGTCCCGAATACGAGTATGGATACCAAAAGCCCGATTGCAACGACAAGGACGGCCGTCCTGAAGGACTTCCTTTTGAGGTTCTTGAACGCAACGGTTATGAGACTAAAGGCCAAAGCCCCTCCCCTACGGGTTTATTTTTAAAAAAGAGGGCGTCTTCACCTAATCATAGATGAAGACGCCCTTCCGTTCAAGAGGTCAATGACCTTTCCCTAATGCCCTCTTATTTCCAGTTGGCATCCAACCCGCAAAGGACGGCATTTCCGTGAATGCCGATATTCCTGTGACAGCCGTAGCAGACCGAGGTCGTCGTGCCTACGACGCTCTTTGCCTCGATGTCATAGAGGAGGAGCGTGCCGTCGGTTATGTCTTTGCCCTCGGCGCCCTCGGCGCTCTCGACCATCTCCCTCAGCGTGAGGATTGCGTACTTGCTGTCGGGCGTGCCGATTGCATCGTGGTTCTGCCCCTCGTTGAGCATCTCTTCTTCAACGAGCTTGAGGGACTTCGCATCTATCAGGAGGAACCTGTCGCCTGCGGACTGGAGGATGTATTTTCCGTCAGGGGTGAAGTACTGCCTGAATGTAAGCATCTTTCCGGGCGTGCCCGTAACCCTGCCTTTTTTGACTATCTCGACCTTGCCGGCCTCCAGTGCGGCCATGTCAAGGAGGAGCAGGTCTATGTTGCCGTTGGGTTTCCCGTCGTCCGCGAGGTTCACGGCCACGAAGAAGGTCTTCATGTCCGGGGAGTTCGTCCCGTGGTAGAACTTCGTCTCTTTGGGCTTATAGGGGAGGAAGACCCTGTGCTTGAGTTCGAGCGTGGCCTTGTCGAGGACATCTATATATGCCTCGTCGGTCATCGTCACCGGGATGAAGAACTTCGCGGACTGGCCGGAGCCGCAGTAGACGGCGCCGATAAATGTGGCCTTATCGTCGAGCTTTATTTCCTTGTCCATGAGCACATTTCTGGTCTTGAGGTCGGACTTCCCGACATGCATTATCCTCATGGCCTCGCCCTTTGCCTTGTCCGCCTGATAAGTCGACCAGAACATCACATCCTTGTTGCCGGCGTCTATCCGTGCGTCGTGGACCGAGTGGGTCTTCTTGTCTCCGATGACGACCCTGTCTAATGCCTTGACCTTTATCGGCTTGGCGTTGGCAGGGTCTATCTCGACCACCGCCTCGGCAAAATGTCCGCCCATGCCGGCCACATAGATGGTGCCGGAATAGGTCTTCATCTCCTCGTGCTTTGCAATCGCAGACGGCGCATTGGGGTCAACCGCCGTATAGGTGAAATACGCCCCTGCGATGGCAAGCAGGCATATCCCGATAATCAACAGCTTTTTCATCCGCCTCTCCTTACTTTTTTTGTTTTATTTTTCCGATTCGCTCTCCCCAACCGAAAAAAACCGTCCCTTCTCACCTCCTCCGGTTTTTGATTCTCTTGATTGTTAATCTAATGGTAGCTCGTGAAAGGTCAAATTTCAACTTCAAATTATAAGTTTAAGGTCTCTGCAAATCCGGAATTGAAGGGACATTGCGCAATTTAATGCTTAAAAAATCGAATCCCGCTTTTAAAGCGGGGTTCGACCTTGAACTAACCTATATCGGTTAGCCTGCGAGCGGGAAGGCGGCACTGCCGCCTCGGTTAGCCTGCAAGCGGGAGCGGCACTGCCGTTCTTAGTAAGGCACTATCACAT
>CAZPPU010000022.1:0-2442 GCA_964588515.1 uncultured Nitrospirota bacterium | reverse complement strand
CCTGACGTCTTCGGGATTGCCGACATCCGCGCAAAGAAGGAGCGCAGATGGGCCGAGCTTTTCGGCGAGCGCGCGGGCATCTTTTTCGCTTCTTAAATAGTTAATGCCGACCGCATAGCCGTCCTCGGCGAGGGCCTTGGCAATCGCCTCGGTAGTCATCTGCTCGTAGGGGTTTGCCGGGTTGTTCGTGAATACCTTGCAGTCCATGTCCCCGAGGGTCTCGATATTAAGCGCCATGTCGTCGTCCGGCTCGAGCTTATCGTCCATCACAAAGACATGCACCTCGTCGTCCGCAAGCGTAAGCCCCACGGCCATCCTCAGGGCCTCGCCCTTCCTGTCCCTCACAAGCACCGCGATCTTCTTTTTCATGCCTGCCTCCTTTAAGATTATTTCTACAAGTTATATATTACTCTAAATCCTCTCCACAAGATAAAGGACATTGTATTTCAAGAGGGCATATGCCTCGGGTGTAAGGTGCTTTCCCTTCATGGTTTTCCTTCCGTAAGGGTGCTCATTATATACTGTGCGTCTTCGAGAAGCATCTTTAGTGCCTCACCTTCGCTGGGAGCTCTGACTCTACCTTCACGATCGAGATATCCCGGATCAGGATCATAAGACGATATATGCTTGCCTTTTTGCGCATTGACCTCGTTTATAAAGGCATTCAACTGGTTCCTTGCCGTTTTTGTATTGCCTTTTGCGATGGATGCTTCCATTGCCTCGACCTTCTTTAGAAGGCTCTGCATGATGCCGTCATTGTCTATCCAGCCTATCTTGCGGGAAAGGATTATATCCTGCTTAAGGCTCCCCGGCTCAACTATCTTTTCCGCCGTCCCCGCTGGCTTTGTAGGGTCGGAGGTGTAAGTGAATTGGAACTTGGAGGTCTGGTCTTTGTCTATGACGCCTTCAAAATCAAAACTCGTGGACCTTGCCTTAATGGCGGCAATCTGCTCAGGGGTTACAGTTTTAATATCAACCTTTACAGGGCCTTCGCCGGGGATTATTCGTGAAATTCTAATGCTTAAGACATATGATGTTAAGTCGACTCCAAAAACCTCTATCATATAAGTGCCGGGTATAAGATTGAAGTCGGCACTACCATGAAATTTCTCGTTTTGTTCGTCTCTTATATTAAGCGAAAAGTCAAAGGCTGCGGGAAACTCTTCAATAGTTTGTTTCGATATCGGGTCGTAGCCGGTTCTTCTGCCCTGTGGGTCGGTAATTAGGTAATAGACGCCTCTCTCTTCACCATAAAAGCTTACAGTTGCGCTTTCGTTTCCTATTGCAATGCCTGAGGCATGACAAAGACCTCTTGCTATGCTGAAGAAAAGGATAACGGCTAAGACAACTCTTGTTACAATGATAATGCTTCTATTTTTCATTGGCATCCTCCAATCTTCTCTTGATAGACTTGGATTGCATATATCTTATTCCCATACGCTGACAGAAGTAATCTGCCGCTATAACCCGGGTCTTGTATCATATAATCGCCGCCGCCGAGTTTTTGTGTTACAACGACCCAGTGCCAAGAATCTGTGTTGGGATTTATAACTTTAACAATTACAGGCTTGCACTTAGCGAGATAGGGATCCATAAGAGAATTAGATAGAGGAGTCTCGGATTTTTTATAAATAGCGGTTTCGATTCGTAAATCCGTATTTGTAAGCGTATGCCAATTAACAGCTCCCTCTTTATATCCACCGCTTGCGGTCATAAAATCGTTCCATATGTCCGGTGTAGGTTCACTGCTATCATATCGTTTTGCCACCATCGCCAGACTCGTCAATGCACAGCCCCTTGCTTTAATGGTGTATTGCGTATAGCCCGACTTGAGCCTGTAGTTCGGCTTTAGAGCGCCATTTTCATACTGGCAGACTCCGGAGTCTATCACCTTAGGCGTGGTGCTATTGTCGAGTATTTCGCACTGACAAGTGACACCTTTTTTGCCATTTGGGGCTTTCGCGTCAGGCACCCAGCACCATGTATCATACGCCTCATCCGGATAGTCATACTGCCTGTAAACAGGCACATCCGGGCATTTTGCCTTAGCAGTAAATGTCTGCGGGCTTCCCTCGGTGCACTCGGCACAGGATGCCTCGGTGAGATAATCACCCGGCAGGCTTCCGAGCCTGAGGTATGCGGAGGAAAGCATATCAGCGCCTTCCTTTAGTGTTACATCCTGCGAAATCTTTCCTCCCGCTCCCTGCGGCGAACCTGTGACCTGCCAGTTTACGCCGACATCGTCGCAAGCATTCGGTATCTCGACCTCAAAAGGATTTTCAAGCGTCTCGCAGATGTCTCCCACCTGCCCATTGCCTGAGACATACTGCAAGGTCTTGCTACACCCTTCGGCACAGACGGTCTTGACCTCCCCATCGCACCGCCACTCGTATTTCCATGAGCTCCAGACAAGGCACAAAGGATAGTTTGCTTCCCAAGGGG
>CAZPPU010000021.1:10442-14852 GCA_964588515.1 uncultured Nitrospirota bacterium | reverse complement strand
GTATGCCTTTTATGGCCATAGATTATTATAATCTTTCGCCCTTCGGATGAGAAGGGAAGCCGTGGCCTCCTGCGACCTCCGGCCCGCCCGGATTTCTGTTATATTAAATCATGCTCGTAATCCCGGCGATAGATTTAAAGGACGGCAAATGCGTGAGGCTCCTTCAGGGGAAAAAGGAGGCCGTAACCGTCTATTCCGACGACCCGGCCGCCGTTGCCCGGAGGTGGCAGTCCGGGGGCGCAAGACTCATCCATGTGGTCGACCTCGACGGGGCATTCACAGGCGCTCAGAAGAACCTCGATGCAATCGTGAAAATCAGGGAGGCCGTAAGTGTGGATATCGAAGTCGGAGGCGGGATACGGGACATGGACAGGGTGGAGCATCTCTTCGGGCTCGGCATAAACAAGGTCATACTCGGAACAAAAGCCGTAGAGGACCCCGAGTTCCTTAGGGAGGCCGCCCTGCGGTTTCCGGGGAAGGTCTTTGTCGGGATAGACGCCAAAGACGGGGTAGTCGCAGTAAAAGGCTGGGTAGAGCTTACGGGCTTAAGCGACGTTACCCTTGCAAAAAAAGCCGAGGCCCTCGGAGCAGGCGGGATAATCTATACGGACATATCGAAAGACGGGATGCTCGCCGGGCCGAATATCCCTGCCACCGAAGAGGTCCTTAGGGCCGTAGGCATTCCGGTGATAGCCTCAGGCGGGGTCTCCTCCATGAAAGACATATTGCGGCTTAAAGCGGTAAAAGGACTTTGGGGCGTTATCGTGGGGAAGGCGCTGTATTCGGGCGCAGTAGATTACAGGGAGGCTTTAAGATGCTCGCAAAACGGATAATCCCCTGTCTCGATGTGAAAGACGGAAGGGTCGTAAAAGGCGTGAGCTTCGTAAACCTCCGGGATGCCGGAGACCCGGTCGAGAATGCGAAATTCTACGACGAGCAGGGCGCAGACGAGCTTGTATTTTTAGACATAACCGCATCCCACGAAAAAAGGGACATCATCTTGGATGTCGTTATGCGCACCGCAGAAGAGGTCTTCATGCCCCTTACCGTGGGCGGGGGCATAAGCGACCTCGAAGATATAAGGGAGCTTCTCAAGGCAGGCTCGGACAAGGTCTCCGTAAACACCTCGGCAGTGAGGGACCCGGAATTCGTTAAACGGGCGGCAGAGCGCTTCGGCTCTCAGTGCATAGTGGTAGCAATCGATGCAAAACGGGTTCGCGACTCAAGGTTCGAGCTTGAACAAAAAAGGGAAATACCCGGATGGCTTAAGGCATCCCCCCCGCTTGAAAAACGACTCCTAATTGCCGATATTGCAGGTGGCCGCGCCTCCGGTATCGTGGGGGCTCGTAGCCCCAAAAGCGCAGGGGCTCGTAGCCCCGCCTCCTGGGAGGTTTTTACGCACGGCGGTCGAAACCCCAAGGGGATGGATGCGGTAGAGTGGGCGAAATACATGGAAGAGATGGGCGCAGGCGAACTCCTCCTTACGAGCATGGACAGGGACGGCACAAAGGACGGCTACGACATAGAGCTTACGAGGGCTGTCTCCGAGGCGGTCTCTATCCCGGTCATTGCCTCGGGCGGGGTGGGAACGCTTGAACACCTCTATGAAGGCCTTACCAAAGGCAAGGCCGATGCCGCGCTTGCGGCCTCCATCTTCCACTACAGGGAATACACGGTAAAAGAGGCGAAGGAGTATCTGAGGGCAAAAGGCGTAAATGTCCGGCTTTCTTAAAAGAACTGCCTCTACCATAGAAAGGTTCGCTATGCTCGCCCCCGGCGAGACCGTAGTTGTCGGACTCTCCGGAGGCCCGGATTCGGTCTGCCTCCTTAAGTCTCTCAAGTCTTTGGGGTATAAGCCGCATGCGGTTTATGTAGACCATGGCTTGAGGCCCGATGAGACAGGAAAAGAGATAGACTTCTGCCGCAGTCTTTGCGCCTCGCTCGATGTGCCTTTCGGCGTCAAGTCCATAGATGTGAGGGCTTACGCAAAAGAACACGGTATGAGCATTCAGGAGGCAGGGAGGCGCCTAAGATATAAAGCCCTCGATGCCTCGGCATTCGAGGCAAAGGCCGGAAAGATTGCCGTCGGCCATAACTTGGACGACCTCATAGAAACCTTCTTCATCAACCTCCTCCGGGGCGCAGGGCCGAAGGGCCTTTCCTCCATACCGCCCGTCAGGGGCAATATCGTAAGGCCGCTTATAGAGCGCCAAAGAAAAGAAATCGAGGAATTCCTCGATGAAGAAAAGACCTCATACATAGTAGATTCGTCGAACCTCAAAAAGGACTATCTCCGTAACAGGGTCCGCCTCACGCTTATCCCCGCGCTCAAGGCCCTGAGCCCGGCGCTGTCCGGCACGCTTTCAAAGACCATAGGAATCCTGAGGGAAGAAGAGAGATACTTCGACATAGCCGTCACAAAGACCCTGATGAGGCTCATATCTCGAAAGAAGGATATGTCCATAGAGCTTTTCCTTGCGCCTCTTGAGACCATGGACAGGGTGATTCTGAGAAGGGTTTTAAGAAGGGTCGTAGATGAAGTCAGGGGGCTTAGAGAGGTAAGCCTTCTTCACATAGAGGACATTATCGGGCTTATCCAAAAGGGCCTGCCCGGAGACAGGCTTTACCTCCCCAAGGGGGTAAGGGTTATAAAACAGTACTCCACGCTCCTTCTTACATGCGAGCCTCCGGTAAGGCTCGGCACATACGGCCTTGAGCCGGGCTCGGATGCCGTAATAAAAGAGGCGGGAATTCTTATAAAGGCAACCGCCGTTGACCTTTCTCCGGATGTAGACGGCAGGACTGCCATAGTCCTCGATGCGGACAAGACTGCATTGCCGCTTACCGTCCGCGCAAGAAAGCCGGGAGATTTTTTTTACCCTTACGGCTTCGGAAAGAGAAAGAAACTGCAGGACTTTTTCGTGGACGAAAAGGTTCCGAGGGACGAGCGGGACAGGGTCCCTATCGTAACATCCAGAGAGGATATCGTCTGGGTTTCGGGCATGAGGCAGGACGAAAGATATAAGGCCGCCCCCGGCACAAAACGGTTTCTCCTTATCGAGACAAAGAAAATCAATTTATAACCGTTCCCGACAAGCGGGAATGCATCGGGATTTTTCAAGTTGCACATTTCCGGAAAGGCGGTATAATTTCTTCAGGAGGGGATAGAAATGTCGGAAACGCTGATTTTGGTCTTCGTCATCATAACGGCGCTCGTAGGCGGGTTTCTCATAGCCGTTCTGATTGAGACGAGGCGGGCCGCCCGGGAGCTTACGAAATTTCTCGAGACCGCAAGGCCGACCATGGAAAAACTCGGGGAGGCCGCGGAAGAGACGACTTCCATGGCCAGGGACATGAAGTCCTTTTCATCGGCGCTCGGGGATACGGCCCATGCCATCCGGGCCGTAAATTCGCTCATCGGGGCCGTTCCGCCGGGAGTCTCGGCGCTCAAGGCCGGAGTGGTAGCAGGCCTTGCCGTCTTGTTTAAAAATATTTTCAGGAAAGACGAGGAAGAAAACCAATAAGGGTCAACGACCCTTGAAAACGAAAGGAGGATGCTATGAGAGACGAAGGTCACAGCACCGGAGCACTGCTTCTGTCTTTTGCCGTCGGGGGACTTATGGGCGCGGGACTTGCGCTCCTTTTTGCACCCCAGTCGGGCCGTGAGACGAGAAAGAAGATAAGGGAGCTTGCGGAGGATATGCAAGAAAGGGCGCAGGAGCTTGCGGGCGAAGTAACCGGCAGGGTAAGGTCGGGCATCGAGGGCGGCAAGGAGTTCGTTTCCGAGAAGAGGTCCGCCGTTGCCGCGGCCATCGAGGCGGGCAAGGAGGCATACCATAAGGAAAAGGAAAAACACGCATAACAGCGCCCCGGCCTCCGGCATGAAAAAGATACGACGAATGGGACTATAGAAGGCGGGGCTACAGGAAGGCATGGTCATGTAAAAAGGCTTGCTCATGAATGGAAAGCCTCCGTGAGGCTGGATTTTGCCCTGCGCATAGTTTATAATTTCTCTGCTATGGCGCATCCCAAGACCCTTGCTTTCGTTCTCGCCGGCGGGAAAGGCGAAAGGCTCTTTCCGCTTACGGCCATGCGGTCGAAGCCCTCGGTGCCCTTCGGCGGCAGGTACAGGATTGTGGACTTCGTCCTGAGCAACCTCGTAAACTCTCACATATTCTCGATTTATCTGCTCGTTCAGTACAAGTCCCAGTCCCTGATAGAGCACATAAGGCAGAACTGGGTCCTCTCACCGATAGTGAAGGACCACTTTATAGCGCTCGTCCCCCCTCAAATGCGCATGGGGCCGGAGTGGTTTCAGGGCACGGCGGACGCCGTGTACCAGAATATCAACCTGATCCATGACCATCGTCCTGAGTTGGTCGCGGTTTTCGGCGCGGACCATATCTATCG
>CAZPPU010000021.1:9046-10432 GCA_964588515.1 uncultured Nitrospirota bacterium | reverse complement strand
CTCGACCGTCATCTCGCCCAGACCTGGCGGATGTCTCCGGTGTGCAACAACTACGTCATGAGCGTGCCGGCACAGATGCGTCTCGGCAAGCGGTGGTTCGAGGGGTCTGCCGACGCCGTGTACCAGAACCTGAACCTCATCTACGACGAGAGCCCCGACTACATCGCGGTCTTCGGTGCGGACCACATCTACAGGATGGACATCAGACAGATGATAGACTTCCACATCCAATGCGATGCCAATGTGACGGTGGCCGCAAGGCCGGTGCCCATAAAGGAGGCCTCTTCTTTGGGCGTCATAGTCACGGATGCGGAAAGGCGGATTATCGAATTTCAGGAAAAACCCAAAAAGCCCACACCGATGCCCGGAGACCCCAAAAAGGCCTATGCCTCGATGGGCAATTACATATTCCGGCGGGATGTCCTCCTTGAGGCCCTTTCCTCGGCCCAGAGGAAAAAACAGCATGACTTCGGGGCGCACATTCTCCCGGACCTCGTAGGCTCGGGAAGGCTCTTCGCATACGACTTCTCAACCAATCTCATCCCCGGGGTAAGGCCCTACGAGGAGACCGGCTACTGGCGGGATGTTGGGACCATAGAGGCCTTCTTCAAGGCGCACATGGACATGCTCGGCGAGACCCCTGCCTTTGAGATAAACAACAGGCTCTGGCCCATCCTTTCGGGCGGCTACGAGGCGCCCGCCACGAAGGTCCTAAGCGGAGATATCAAAAACAGCCTCATAGCAGACGGCGTTACCATCCACAGGGCCCGGATCCGAAACTCCATCATAAGGAGCAATGTCGTCATAGAAGACGGCGTAAGCGTGGAAAACTCCATAGTCATGGACAATGTCGTCCTGAAGAAGAACTGCCGGCTCAAGCGGGTCATCGTGGACAAGCACAACATAGTCGAGGAGGGCGACAGGATAGGATTCGACCCGGCAAAGGACCGCTTCAGATGCCATATGGATGTCTCCGGGATTGCCATCCTCCCAAGAGGCGGCAGGAAGGGTCAATGAGGGTCAATGACCCTTTCCTAACCGGATATGGAACCTCATACTGAAGGACTCCCCTTCCTCGATGAGCTTTCCGCCCTCTGCGGCATCCTGCCGGAGTACTACGACATATCAGGCAAAAAGCATATCGCCCGGCCTGAGACGAAAGAGGCCCTCCTGCGGGGGATGGGCATCGAGCTCGCGGCCGAATCCCTGAAGGGAAAGAGGCTTGAGCCGTGGCAGAGGCTCCTTGAGCCCGTCATGGTCCTCTCCGTAAACGCCCCAATCCGGATACCCATCCGGTTTCCGCTCGAAGCGGGTGGGGAAAGGGATGTCTCCGTCTCCTGTCCCATAACCGATGAATTCGGAGGCCGGAGGGAAAGGGACTTCAGG
>CAZPPU010000021.1:0-9036 GCA_964588515.1 uncultured Nitrospirota bacterium | reverse complement strand
GTCGAGCCCATAGAGACGACACATATAGACGGCAAAAGATATGTAAAAGCCGAGCTGACGCTGAAAGGCCCATGGGCTCTGGGATATTACGATGCGCATCTCCGGGTGAACGAAACCGAGGGCAAAACGAGGCTCATAATCACGCCCGATGCCTGCCATAGTCCCGAAGGGCGCATATGGGGGGTCTCGGTCAACCTCTATGCGCTCAGGCGAAAAGGGGATTTGGGAATCGGGGACTTCGGCGCGCTCAAGGAGCTCATCGAGGGCATAGCGGCCTTAGGAGGCGGCTTCGTGGGCATACCCCCCCTGCATGCCATCCCGAATAAGAGGCCCTACGGACTAAGCCCCTACTCGCCCATAAGCAGACTCTTCAGGAACTTCATCTACATAGACATCAACGACATACCGTGGCATAAGCCTGCATTCAAGGCAGGCGTCCCTGACGCCTTGATAGATTATGAAAAGGCCGCCTCGCTGAAAGAAGAGGCCCTCTGGGCCTCCTTCGAGGCTTTTTACGAAAGGCATTTTCTGAAAGATACCTCATACGGGGTCGAATTCAAGAACTACTGCGAAGAGGAGGGCGACGCCCTCGAGTCCTTTGCGGCGTATATGGCAGAACAAAGAGACGCAGGGGGCCGTGCCTGTCGTGGGGGCTCGCAGCCCCTCGCAGGCACCCGTGGCGCCAATATCGCAGGCGCCCGTGGCGCCCTGTTTCACAAATATGTCCAGTGGCTTATCGAAAAACAGTTGGATGGAGTCTCCCTGAGGGCGAAAGAACTCGGTATGCCCGTGGGCCTTTATCACGACCTCGCGGTCGGCCCTTCAAAAGAAAGCAGTGAGGCGTGGGAAAACCCGGATGTGTTCGCAAAAGGGGTGAGCGCAGGCGCGCCGCCCGACGACTTCAACCCTAACGGACAGGACTGGGGGGTCCTGACATATATACCCGAAAGACTGAGGGAGGCCGGGTATGAACCCTTCGCCCGGCTCATAAGGGAAAACCTCAAGGACGCAGGCGCCCTGAGAATAGACCATGCCGCGGGGCTCTTCCGGATGTTCTGGGTGCCTGAGGGCATGACCCCGAAGGAGGGCGCATATGTCCGATACCCGCATGAGGACCTCCTGAGAATAATTGCGCTTGAAAGCGTTAGGGCCCGGACCGTTGTCGTGGCCGAGGACCTTGGAACGCTTCCCGAAAGGGCGAGAGATGTCCTCGGGAAGTTCGGGATGCTTTCTTACAGGCTCTTTTATTTCGAGCGGAAATGGCCCGAAAGGGACTTTCTCCCGCCTGAGGAATACCCGGAGACGGCCCTTGCCGCGGTTACGACCCACGACCTGCCTACGCTTTACGGCTGGTGGGCGGACAGGGACATAGAGGTCAAAAACGCCCTCGGTTTATACCCGGAAGAAGGCATGCGGGAGTCGGAGACCCAACAGAGGGAAAAGGACAAGGCCCTCATGCTAAAGGCCCTGCGGGAGGCCGAAGGCGCTTCGGGTCCGGATGAAGGGGGGTCCGGGGGGCCTTCGGCCCCACGGGAACTATGCCTTTTAGTTTATCAGCTCCTCGCCCGCACCCCGTGCCGGCTCGTCTCGGTCAGTCTCGACGATGTCTTAGGCGTGCTCGACCAGCAGAACATGCCCGGCACTGTGGATTCCTATCCAAACTGGTCGAGGAGATATCCGGGTACGGTAAAGGAAATTTTAGCGGACGAAAGGCTCACGGCCCTCTCCCTGATGTTCCGGGAAGAGGGCCGTTCCGTCTAAATCTTCCCGATATCGGACTCCACTATAGTCGGCGTGATGAATATCAGGAGTTCCGATGTTGAATCCTCCGGGATTTTTTTCGTCTTGAAAAGCCACCCTATGAGAGGTATCTTGCTTAAAAAAGGCACTGCCTCGATGCTCTCCTCCCTTGCCGACTTGTAGATGCCGCCGATCACGAGGGTCTCGCCGTTTCTTATCACGGCCTGCGTGCTTACGGTCTTCTGGTTTATAGCAGTCGCGCCTCCGAATACCTGAGGCTCGCTGTTGGCCACCGTAGTTACGAGCTCCACGAAGTCGCCCTTGATTGTAGGCGTGACATTGAGGCTCAGGTTTGCGTTGATAAACTGAGTCGTAGAGCCCTCTGCCGTCGTCGTCTGCACGGGTATGGACAGGCCCTGCTGGATGGTTGCGTTCTTCTTGTTGAGAGTAAGGACCCTCGGATTTGAAAGGTTCTTCGATTTGCCCAATGTTTCGAGGGCCTGAAGAGAAAGGTCCACCCTCGTCCTACTGAACCTTGAGAGTATCCCGAATGTGGCCGCCGCGCCTACCCCCGACGCACCGCCGATAGGGGCGTTTATGCCGACATTCGTCGTGGTCGTGCCTAAAGAGCCGGGCTCGTCCTGAATCGTGCCCGACCACCTTATCCCAAGCTGTAGGTCATGGGAGGTGCTGACTTCCACGATTTTGGCCTCTATCATTACCTGCCTGGTCGGGATATCGAGCTTTTTGATGCGTTCCTTTATGAGCCTTATAACATCTGCCGTATCGCTCAGGATAAGTGAATTCTCCGACGGGTGGACTTCGACCGCGCCCCTGCCCGGACTAAGGAGTTTATCTATCTGAGGCTTTATTATCGTCGCGTCGACAAAGGAAAGACTTATAACGGCCTCCGCAAGGGGCTCGACCTTCGCCTCGGCCACCTTGAGCCGGGCCGCATCTTCCTTCCTCCTTGCAAAGAAGCCCTGAGGCGCAATGTGAAGTATATTGCCGTCTATGGACTTGTCGAAGGTGAATGTCTCAAGTATTATGTCCAAGGCCTGGTCCCACGGGACATTTATGAGCTTGAGCGTTATGGCGCCGCCCACCGCCGGGTGCAGGACGACATTAAGGCCGGCAACATCTCCGAGGAGCCTGAATATGGGCTTTATGTCGGCGTCCTGAAAGTCGAGCGAGATGAGCTTGCCTGAATATTTCTCTTCACCGGACGGCGGTATAGCCTCGACTACCGGTGCGGCCGCTTCCTTCGCTTCTTCCCTTCCGGCTACCTCGGCAACTACAGGCGCTTCCAATTCCGCAGGCGCCGCCTCAACCGGAAATGCTATCACTAAGGAGTCGGCCTCGGAGAAGGCATCGAAGTCCGCCTTCCTCTTGAGGTCCACAACCACCCTTACTTTGTCCTTATGAACGCCGTACCTTATGTTCTTCACAGGCGAGACCACCGCAGTCGGAAGGGCCGCCTTCATTGCGACCTCAGGGAAGTCGATTACTATCTTTCCGTCGAGGCTGAAGATGGCTGGCTCAAGCCTGCCGTCGGCCTTGAAGACGAGTTTAAGGAGCCCCTTTGCCTTGTCGTACTCGAAACTCATATCCCTGACTGCGGGCGCCTTCATGCCGGCCTCTCCGGCCTGTGCGGGTTCTTCTATGGATGTAGTCCGGGGGGGCCCGGCCCCCCCTTCGATTTCTTTGACGGCAAGCACGAGGGAATTGCCCTTTATCAAGGGCTCGACATCCGCCGGTGTTTCAAGGAGCACCTCTATCTTGAGCGCCTGCGTGGGCGGACCCGTCTCGGTGAGCCTTACCTCGGAAATGCCCTTTTTGTCGGAGGTGAGCCGCTTCTCGACACTGCCTGCGCCGACTCCGGGCATCTCGACGACCACGAGATACGGGTCCGAGGGCTTGTATATAGTGTATGTGAACGGCCCGCTCACCTTTATGCTCAGGGCGTTGTCCGCCACATCCAGCGATGTGACGACGGGCCTCTCCTCGGCGGCCGCCCCGAAAACAAAAAGGATATTTAATAAAACCACCAAGCCGGCGACTGCAATTCCTCTCATTCCTTTACCTCCTAACGGAGCTTTAATATGGTATCCACCGGCCGTTCTTTGCCGGTGTAGTCTTTCTTGAACTCACGCACAACCACGCCCTCTTTAAACGAAATCCTGATGATTTTCCCCGCATTGACGCCGACCGCCCTGCCCTCGCTGACCGTATAGTACTTACCGTTGGGGAGGCCTGTCTCTGCAAAGTTTTTCTCTTTCTCCGTGACTATCGCTATGACCTTGAACTGCGAGATGTCGAACTCTTCGAGCGGGTGGGCGGGCTTTAGCTTCAGCATCTTTTGCCTCTCAATCTCGGTGGCCATTATTATCGATAGGAAGGGGTCGCGCAGACTGGTTGCATTATAAATTACTATTTCCTTCTCCGGTTTCAGCTCGGCCGCGGGCTGGTTCGTCACGGCGGTAGGCTGGTTGGCCAAAGGAGCCGCCTGCTCGGAGAAAACCACCCCTCCGTAAAGGAGTAGTCCCGCAAGCAATAAGAAGGCCCTTTTCATTGCCCGCCTCCTGCGATGCCGCCCTCTGTGGCCGAGGTGAATGTCACGGCCGAAAATGTAATGCTCAAAACCATCTCGTCGCCAACCACCTGCGGGCCGGAAAGGCTGATGTTGAGGATGTTCACTATCCTGTCAAGGCCGGTCAGACTGCTGAAGAACCTGCCGAGGTTGTGATAATTGCCGGTAAGGTTAATCGAAACCGGAACCTCGTAGACTATTCCGGAGGAGTGAAGCCTCCTGTCGCGAGAGGGACTCCATGAAAGAATGGTCAGGCCGGATTTAATCCCTAAGTCCGAGATGTTGGTAAGGAGCACGGATATTTCCTTTTCTTCGGGGAGCTGTTTTGAGAGCTCCTGAAGCCTCTCCTTAAGCTTTTTGTTTTCTTCCTTAAGGACATCGAGCTTTGCGGCCATGCTCTGGCTTTGCTGGATGTCGCTTTCCTGTTTCGATATATCCTGTTTGATGGCATTTATCACCTTAAGCTTAGGGAATATGGCCGTATATGCGAATATGCCGACAAAGAGCACCGCCGGGACAACCGCTATGGCTATCCTCACCCCCTTAGGGAGGTTCTTCAAGTCTATGCCCAACTTTAAAGCCATATCATACCGCCACCTGAAGGGTCAGGTTGAATGTGAAGGTCTCGATGTTCCCTATCTTGGACTGGTTGGTGCCGTGGAGATAGACCTCCTTGAAAAGCGGCGAGGACTTCAGGCTCTGAACGAAAGTTACTATCTCCGGGTTCGTAAAGCCGATACCTGCTATGTTTATTTTGTCTCCGGATATGGACATCGATGTAATCCATACGCCCTCGGTGAGCCTTGAGGCCATCTCCGCAAGGATTTTCACCGGGGCGCCCTGGTTCTTTCTCAACTGCTCGATAACCGTTTTCCTGTCGGTGAAGGTCTTGTTGAGAGCCTCGAAGTTCTTGACCTCTTTTATCCTCTCATCGAGCTGGGTCAGTTTCTCCTGATTTTGTTTCTTGGTCTCCTCGAGCGCTGTTATCTTGGACTTGAAATAATACGATGCATAATACGATGCAGCCGCGGAAACGGCAAGGAGAATCACGCATGCGACGACAAAGCCGGGAACCGGCTTGGGTTTTTTCTTCCTCTTGCGCTTTTCAACGGGCAGGAGGTTTATTCTTATCATCTGTCGCCGAGCCTCCTTAAGGCCAATCCCACGGCCACCGCGGCCATCGGGGCGACCTCCTCTATGTAGGTGACATCGAACCTCTTTGGAATGCGTATGTTTCTGAAGGGTTCCGCCACCAGGGCTTCGACGCCTGTCTTTTCCGCAAGGAGCTTCGGGAAATTCCTGACGAGCGCGCACCCCCCGCTCAGGATTATCTCGCTTACCTCCTCGGTCATGGTTGCGCTCTTGAAGAACTCCATGGAACGGGTTATCTCATCGGCTATGGCCCCCGATGCCGAGGCCATGACGGCCTCCGCCGCATCGGCAGAGGCGCCTTCCACGGGCTCGCCCTTTTTCAGGCGCTCCGCACTCTCATAAGAAAGGTTGAACTCCTTCTGAAGGGCCTCGGTGTGGAGGTTACTGCCCACCGCGCTGTCCCTCGTGAAGATGGACACCCCGTCCTTTAGGATGTTCATGTTTATACTGCTTGCGCCCGCATTTACAAGGGCTACATTCCTGCCCGGCGCTATCTCGTAGTTGACCTCGTACATATTGCCGATGGCGAAGGGGTTCACATCCACTATTATGGGGTTGAGCCCCGCCTCCCTTACCACGGAAATGTACTCGTTTACGATGTCTTTCTTTATGGCCACGAGCATGACATCCATCTGACCGGCCTCTTCCTTAGGGCCGAGTATCTGGAAGTCTATATTGACATCCTCCACAGCGAACGGGACATACTGCTCGGCCTCGAACTTTATGGACTCCGAAAGCTCCTCTTCGCTCATCTCCGGAAGGGTTATCCTCCTTATAATCACGGAGGCGTGCCCCGCTATGCCTATCACTGCGCTTTTTGCCTTTATGCGGGCCTTCTTGATGAGCTCCTTCAGGGAGTCCACGAGCCTGAGAGAGTCTATTATCGAGCCTTCCACTATGAGCTCGGGCGAAAGCGGGAGCATGTCGAAAAGCTCAAGCTCATAGCCGCCCTTCCGCTCTTTAAGCTGGACGGCCTTTATGTAGCTTGAGCCTATGTCCAGCCCTATCGATTCCTTTCCGCCAAAAAGCATTACGATATGATTAACAAAATCGCACCGATTTGTCAAGTGTTTTTTTAAATTAAATCAAACTATTCACCGGAATCCTTAAAATGTTGGTTTAAGGATTCCGGTGAGCCTGCCCTCAGAGGTGGAATATCCTCTCTATATTTATCTTTAGATTCTCAACAAAACCTACGGCAAAAAGCCTGCCTTCGGGGTCTTTAAGCCTGACGAACCCCAGCGGCATACCGTCTTTAAGTGCAACCGCCCCACCGTGGCTTGCCCTCTGGAAGTCCTCCTTGCTAAGGACTATTTCATCGAGATGGCTAAGGGCCTCGTCTATTGTCTTAACGGCCTTGGGGCTTGTCTGGGCTTCGGAAAGGACTGCGGAGTCCCCGACGCCGAAGCCCCCTACCCTTGTCCTTCTAAGCTCCACAATATGCGCGCCCGTGCCCAAGGCCCGGCCTATGTCGTCGGCAAGGCTTCTTATGTATGTGCCTTTGGAGCAGGCCGTCCTGAGCTTGAGAAACGGCGGCTCGAAGCCCTCGATATCGAGACTGTGTATGAGGACCGTCCTCGGCTCCCTTTTGACCTCGATGCCTTTCCTTGCAAGCTCATAAAGCGGCCTTCCGTCCTTCTTTATGGCGGAAAACATCGGGGGCACCTGCTTGATACTGCCCCTGAAACCCTCAAGCGTCCTCTCGATATCGGCTTCCGTAATAAGGGACGGGTCATTGACCCCTTTCTCTATCACCCTTCCTTCGGAATCGAATGTGTCGGTGCGCTCGCCCAACTTGAGCGTGGCCGTGTATTCCTTTTCGAGGTCCGAAAGGTATCCGGCTATCTTCGTAGCCTCGTTAAGGCATACGAGAAGAACGCCGGTCGCAAGCGGGTCGAGGGTGCCTGCATGACCGGCCTTCCTTGCGCCGAAAAGTCTCTTTGCCTTCGTCACGGCATCCTGAGATGTGATGCCCCGCGGCTTGTCGAGGTTCAGGACGAGGTGCATCTTTTATATTAGCAGAACCGAATTCCGGAGTTGACAAACAGGCGCTTTTACTGGTATAAAAGACGACTTCCAAAAAATCTATCCGGGGAGGTGAGCTTATGAAACTCGGCGTGTTCGTCAGCGATTACGGAGCGGCAGGGGACACCATTCAGAGGCTTAAGCCCGACGGCATAATCCTCGTCCTAAACGGCGTATACCACGGCTTCATCAAGGAAGCCGGCAAGCCCTCGCCCCTGCTTGGGATGGCCCCTAAACTCTATGCCCTTTTGGAGGACATCGAAACGAGGGGACTGAGCCCCGCGGGCGTAGACGGCAAGGTCAAGGTGGTCAACTACGGGGGTCTGGTCGATGTCATGTTCAACGATTTCGATAAACTTGCGTGGTTATAAAGGAGGCATCATGGGGACATTGACGATAGCCTGTTTTCCCGGTCTCGTCGGCTCGGCCGTCTATGACTTCAGCTTGAAATTGGCAGGGGCCGCGGCCGAAAAAGGTCATAAGGTCAATATTTGGTTTTCCGGCAACGCCACCGCATCGGTAAAGGCAAACCAGAAGCAGTTGAAGGACTACCCCACAGGGGAAAAACACCTCAAGGCCCTGCTCGAAAAGGGCGTGGAGGTCTGCACATGCGAGGCATGCACCGTGGCAAGGGGCGTAACCAAGCCCGATGCCATTGCCGGCGTGCAGTGGAATGCGATGCACTGGTACTTGGCAAAGGTGCACGCCTCAGACAGGGTCCTTCACATGGGAGGTGAGTAAGATGGGCGATGTGAAACTTGCAATAGTAGTTCAGAAGCCCCAGTACAAGGGGGAGACATCGAGACTCGGCATAACCCATGCCATTTCATATCAGACCGTCGAGGTCCTGCTCGAAGACGGCGACACTGTCACCCCCACCCTCTGCTTTATGGGAGAGGGCGTCTTAGGGCTTACGAAGGGCCAGAAGTCCATGGAGCACTACGGGATAACGAGCACCGAGGCCCACCTCAAAAACACCCTTTTAGTGGACCTCGATGTCCTCGTTTGCAAGGAGGATATGGACAGATACGGCATACCGGCAAACACGCTCCCGGATGCGGAGGAAATGGGCGCGGAAAAGACGATAAAGGTCGTGCCGTTTGCGGAAATCAAAAAGGCGATAGACGACGCAAGACATGTGCTTTTCTTTTAGACCAATATTGAGGAGGGAGTAAGAACAATGGGCGAACTAAGCGGTGCGACTCCAAACGAGACCCTCGATGTACTGGGCAGGGTGTGCCCCTACCCGCTTGTGCTTGCAAAAAAGGCCGTCGAGAAGCTCTCAAGCGGACAGATACTGAAGGTCCTCTGCGATGCGCCGGCCTCTGCGGAAGACACCATTCCGAGGTGGGCGGAAAAACAGGGTCATAAGTTCGAGTCCGTAAAGCTCGAAGACAAGGGCTACTGGGAACTCTACATCAAGAAGGGTTAATCCGGGTGTTTAAAAAGGGGGAGGGAAAACCTCCCCCTTTTTTTCGCAGGGGCTCGTAGCCCCTTACATCTCGGTTATCGTTATTGAGCCGTTAGGG
>CAZPPU010000020.1:0-15051 GCA_964588515.1 uncultured Nitrospirota bacterium | reverse complement strand
TATGACAGAGATTTTGAAGGTTTTGATGAATACATCACACCGAAGACATTCTTAAAAGAAATGGGTATTAAGACAGCAACAACCGAATATTAATCAGCTCAGGGGCTTCTCGTATATCCGGTAGCGCTTGTAGGGCCTGCCGTTGTACATCTCCGCGAGTCTCCGGACCGGGATGTTGTCCTCAAGCACCCATGAAAACTCCACCCTCTTGAAACCCCTCTCCTTTATGGCCTTGAAACCCTCGGAAAAAAGCAGGGCGTCAACCCCCTTCCCTCTGAATTTCCTCTTTATCCCCAAAAGTAGGAGCCTCAGGTCCCGTATCTTCCGGGAATAATAAACGGCCTTAGGTATGGTGAAAGGGTTGAGCCTCCCTCTTATCTTTCTTAGGACGAAATTGAAGTCCGGAAGAAGCCCGAGGAATCCCGCAGGCTCGCCGCCTGCCTCCGCAATGAGCGCAAGGTCGGGGACGACTACCGGCTTTAGCCTCTTTGAGAGGAAAACGACCTCTTCTTCCGTGAGGGGCAAGAAACCCCAGTTATCATCCCACGAGGAATTATATATCTCCCTGAATATCTGCATGTCCCGGAGGAAATTTTTCATATCCACGGGCCTTACGGTTACCCCGTTTTTCCGGGCAAGCCCGGCCACCCTCGCTATTTTATCGGGCAGTTCCGCCATGATGTCCGCTATGAAGGCATGGAGGTCTTTTGCCTTCTGCATCCCGTAGTCGTTCATGAGGTCGTTATAGTACTGCGGGTTATACGGGGTCATGAGCATGGGCGGTTCGTTAAAGCCCTCGATGAGGAACCCGCAGTCCTCGTTCGTGGAGAAATTCATCGGCCCGCGCATGACGAGAATACCGGCCCGCCTGAGTTCGTCGGAGACCCTGTCGAGAAGGGCCTTTGAGACCGAGGGGTCGTTTACGCATTCGAAGAACCCGAAAAACCCCGCCCGCTCGCCATGTCTTTCTATGTGAAGCCTGTTTATTATAGAGGCCGCCCTCCCCTTGCCCTTTATAAGGAAGAACTTTACCTCCGCATGTTTAAAGAACGGGTTTTCCGGGGAGAATTCCTTTTTCATATCGGAATGGAGCTGGGGCGCATACAGCGGGTCGCCTGAGTATAGGGCCGGGGCCAGCCTTATGAACTCATCGAGCTCCCTGCCTGTCCTGACCTCTATGAGTTCCAATTCAGCTTGTAAGGCCGAGTTTTTTGCCGACCTTCTTAAAGGCCTCAAGCACGATATCGAGGTGCTCGTCCGTGTGCGTGGCCATATAGCTCGTCCTTAGGAGGGCCTTTCCGTTTGGGACGGCGGGGCTTACGGCGACATTGGCAAAGACGCCTTCTTCCTGAAGCATCATTGCGGCCTTGAATGCGGTCTCGTCTTCTCCGACCATCACCGGGATTATGGGGGTTTCGCTTCGGCCGGTATCGAACCCCAGGTCCTTGAAGCCTTTGAGCATCTTCCGCGTGATTTCCCTGAGCCGCCCGATGCGCAGGGGCTCGCTTTCCATGATGTCCAGTGCGGCCAACACCGCGGCCACCGAGGCAGGCGGGGGGCTTGCGCTGAATATCAGGCTCCGCGCGGAGTGCTTTATGTAGTGGATGACATCCCTGTTGCCTGCGACAAAGCCGCCGATAGATGCTAATGACTTGCTGTATGTGCCCATGACGAGGTCGACCTCCCCTTCGAGGCCGAAGTGCTCGGCCGTGCCCCTTCCGGTCCTTCCGAGGACGCCTATGCCGTGGGCGTCGTCCACCATCAGGCGGGCGCCGTACTTCTTTGCGAGCTTTACGATTTCCGGCAGGTTTGCGATATCCCCTTCCATGCTGAAGACGCCGTCCACGACGACGAGCTTGCCCTTGTCGCCGCACTCCTGAAGGACGCGTTCGAGGTCGGCCATGTCGTTATGCCTGAACTTCCTTGCCTCCCCGTATGAAAGCCTACAGCCGTCTATGATGCTTGCGTGGTCGAGCTTGTCTATGACGATGAATTCGTCCCTGCCGACAAGAGCGGATATTACCCCGAGGTTCACCTGAAAGCCGGTGGTAAAGACCACTGCGGCCTCTTTCCCCATGAAGCCTGCAAGCCGCTCTTCGAGCCGGACATGGATATCCAATGTCCCGTTGAGGAAGCGAGAGCCCGCGCACCCGCTACCGTATTTTCTGACGGCCTCTATTGCGGCCTCCTTGACCTTCGGATGGTTCGTAAGCCCGAGGTAGTTGTTGGAGCCTATCATGACCATGCGCCTGCCCTTTATCGTTACCACAGGCTCCTGCGCGCTCTCTATGACACGGAAAAACGGGTAAAGGCCGAGCGCCTGAAGTTCCGCGGCCCTATCGAACTTCAGGCACTTCTCGAACAGGTCCGCAGGCTTCTTTACAGCCAGCGGTGAATCCGATACCAGTTTGCCGTCCATGATACCCCTTCCTTTAGCATAGTCTTAGGCGAAAAACCGAGCCGCTTGACGGCCCTCGAGGAGTCGCACAACCAGTTTGAATGGCAAAGCTCCCTTGCCTTGTCCCTGTTGAGGACGGAAGGCTCACTGCTCAGCCATCCGCCTGCGCCTGCGATAAGCCCTAAGAGGCGCCCCGGGACTCTCAGGCGGAGGGGCCTTGAGCCGACCGCCTGAGCTATGCGGTCTGCGATTTCCACATTCGTATATATATTACCGTCTGAGAGGAAAAATGTCCCGCCCCCGGCCCCGGGGCTTTCGACCGCCTGTATGAGCCCCTTTACGAGGTCGTCCACATAGATGAGGGAATACCTGCATTCCCCCCAGTAGGGGAATATGCCTTTCTTAAGGAGCTTGTAGAAGAAGTAAAAGTCCCTGTCTCTCGGGCCGTAGACCGCAGGCGGCCGTATTATGGTAATGGGCATGCCCGCGCTATATTTTAAGACTGCGGCCTCGGCCTTGAGCTTGCTCTTTCCGTAATCGGAAACAGGCTTGGGCTCGGTCTCCTCATCGACCGGACGGCCGTTTCTGCTCGGCCCGACTGCCGAAAGACTGCTCATGAATACAAACCTCTTGAGGTCCGGGCAGGCCTTTTCCGCCGCCTTAAGCATATTCTCCGTGCCCGCAGTATTTGCGCGGTAGAAATCATCCGGCCTCCTGCCTTTTGTAAGCCCTGCAAGATGAAAGACCGCATCCGCCCCCTTAAGGGCCGGGGTGAGGGAATCCGCATCGAGGCAATCGCCTTCCTTGAACGCGAGGTCAAGCCCCTCAAGCCACTTCAGGCGCGAAGGCTTCCTTACGAGGCAGGTTACATCGTACCCCCGCTTTGAGAGTTCTTCTGCGAGGTGGCTCCCTATGAAGCCGGTGGCGCCCGTCACAAGAACCTTCATCCTACTTAAATTTTGAGCAATCGGGGCCGAATAGTCAAGCCCTTACCGGGCTCCGGGCTTTTTCTTAAGCAGGTCGTCCACCCATGAGAGCGCGGCCGAGACCGTGGGGAACCCGATGGTGCTCGTTATGAGGAGGAGCGTGTGGTGGAGTTCGTCTTTTGTCGCCCCGGCCTCGATGGCCCTCCTTGCGTGGGAGTGGACCGCGCCCTCGCTCCTGACCGAGGCGGCAGCCGCAAGCTGGATAAGATGCGCGGTCTTTTCATCGAGCGGCCCTGCGGCCTTTGCGGCCTTGCCCAAGCCCTCAAGCGCAATGGAATAACCCTTAAACCTCCTGCCTATACTGCGGTATTGTCCGGGAAGTCTCGCCATCTTTCCTCCTTTTGTCATCTCACCAATCCCTTTCCCGCCTCGTATGCCTCTTTCATGGCTGTGGGGTGCTTGACTATGGCGCCCGATGCATCCACCCCCAAGAAGGCGAGGGTCCTGTGCAGGGGGACGCTTATCGTTTTAAAGAACGCATCTCCCGTGGCCTCGGAACATTCGATGCCTATTTTCTTCTGTTGCCCGCCGACCAATATGAGGAGGCCCTTTCTTCCATGGGGCCCGGCAGGGACGGGCCTTTTAAGGAGATATTTTTCGCACCAGAACTGCTGACACCGGTCTATCATGTTCTTTGCCTGCGCCGATAGCCCGGAAAAATAGATGGGGCTTGCGAGGATGACCCGGTCTGCGGCCCTGATAGCGGATGAGACCACGGCCATGTCGTCTATTATTATGCACTCCCCGGTCTCTTCACACCCCCCACAGCTCTGGCAGGGCCTTATGTCCATGTCGTTAAGGTCAAAGGGCCTTACCTCATGCCCCTCCTCGTTGACCGCCCGCATGGCCTCGTTAAGGAGGAGCCCGGTGTTTCCGCCTTTCCTCGGGCTTCCCTGAAATGCGATGACATTCACTTATGGAGTTCCTTTAGTTCCTCAAGGAGGCCCTTCATCTCCTCGATGTTTGTAGAAAGACCCCACCAGCCGTACTTGAACGCCACATAGTCCGGCGCGCCCGTCATGGCGGAGGCGTAACGCGCGGAGTTCCCGTAAAAGAGCCACTGCTTTATCCAGAGTTGTTCGAGCTCTTCGTCGAAGGGGTTTTTCGGGTCTGCGAGCTTCATCTCCCATGCGCGACTAAGTAGCAGGGTCGCCGTGCGTGTCATACCGTCGGTTTCTTTGATTGTGTTTTTGAGCTTTGCAAAATGTGCATCCACCCAACTGCTCCCGTGACAGCCAAGACAAACGGCCTTCATCTTTCCGTATCTAACTTCCTCTTCCCCTGCGTCTATAAGAAACTCCGATGCCGGTTCTCCGGCAAATGTCGTCGGCAGGGGCAGGCCGTCTTTGTTTTTAATGACCGATGTATCGCCTTCCTTCGGCTGTGGGTGCGTATAGATAAGCCCGAAGAGCCTGACCCAGAGCCGTCCTCCGAAGTCGTGAGACCTTTCGGCTATCACACCCCCGTCCGGGCCTGTGATGAGGCTTACATGGCACGCCGCACATGTCGGGGCCTTGAAGTCCGCGCCCAACTTCCATGGGACTGCATTAAAGTCCCATTTCCCTTCCTCGGAAAAATAGATATTTCCGTGCTTGCTTTCGGCGTAGACATCCCATGCGGGCACATCGGGTTCGAGATGGCACTGAGAGCATGTGTAGGGCTTCCTTGCGACCTCGATGGAAAACCCGTGCCTCGGATGACAGGCGGTGCAGGCCCCGAGCGAACCGTCCGTGTTGATTCTTCCCACGCCCTGATTCGGCCAGCCCTCTATGTCCGGGACCTTGATGACGCCAAGCTTCGTCTTGAGGGTCTTCATCCCCTTGACCTTAAGCTCCGTCCCGTGGCAGGCAAAACATGCGTCCATCTCCGTCAAAAGAGAAGGCGGCGATGTCGAGGCGGAACCGTCCGTGACGGTCTTAAGCCCGATGATTGAGGCCACAAGCGCGCTATAGACGGGGTTTTTCCTCAGGTTTCCGAAGGCATGGGCCTTTTTGCCCATCCGGTATTGTTTGACCTCATCGGGGTGGCATGTGGAGCAGTCATCCGAAGAAGCGACCACATTGATTTTAAAGCCGAAGTGCTCGAAGCCGTCTGCGTGCTTTTGGAGGTTCCTGCTATGGCACTCGTAACATCCCACCGATACCTTCATGAGCCTTTCGCCTACGGACTCCGCGGAAAACCTGTGCTCGTGGGCGGGCTTGTGCATGGCCTCCTCCGGCGTGGTCTTTGCGTGCCTGCTTCCTTCCCACTCGGCCACTATGCCCGGCGTAAGACCCCGGTGGCAGTTGAGGCAGGATTCGGTCTCCTTGCTCATAGGGACGGCCTGCACATGGGTGGCAAGGCCGAGCACGGCAATAAGCGATAAGCCTAAATAAAGTCCCTTCATGGCGATCCCTCCTTTAGCAGGCTACTGAAAAAGTCCTCAAGTTCACCCTCCCCAACCCCTCCCCTCAAGGGAGGGGCTAATATTATCAACCCTCTCCCCTTGGGGGAGAGGGCGAGGGTGAGGGGTAAAAATGAGTTTCCCATCCTCCTCTTAGAACTTGCTATGGTACTCTCTCAGCCTTTTTGCGAATTCCCTTCCGAAGTCCATGCACTTCACTGCGTCCTCGGCAGATGGCCTGTAATGGGCGTCCACCCCGGGCTCAAAGACCTCAAGGCCCATCTTCTTCAGGGCCTCGGTCGTCTCCTTGACCGCGCCGCCCGCCCAGCCGAATGTGCCGAATGCCCCGGCTATTCTATATTTGGGCCTCAGGCCCTTCAGATATGTAAGGAACTCCCCGACGGACGGAAACAGCGTGTTATTCAGGGTGGGAGAGCCTATAAGCGCGCCCCTTGCCCTCCAGAGCTCCTTAATCGCAACGCTCAGGGGCGTGGCCCTGAGCTTGATGACCTTCACATCGAGCCCCTCGTTCCTTATCCCCTCGGCGATATGGAGGGCCATCTTGCCGGTGTTCTGCCACATCGTGTCGTAGATGACGACCGCCCTTTCCTCGGCCTTCCCTCCGGCCATATCGAGGTACATTTGGATAATCTTTCCGGGGTTTTTCCAGACGACTCCGTGGTCCGGCGCAATCATGTCTATTTCGAGTCCCAACTTCCCTATCTCTTCTATCTTTTGCTTTATTATCGAGCCGAAGGGCATGAGGATATTGGCATAATAGTCCCAGACTGCGTCATCGAGCTCCGCCTCCGAGGCACAGGCGATGAACTCGTCGTCGAACCTCTGGGAGGTGGCGAGGTGCTGGCCGAAGCCGTCCTGACTTATGAGGAGCTTATCTTCTTTTATATATGTCATCATCGAGTCCGGCCAGTGTATCATTGGGGTCTCAAGGAAAAACAAGTTCCGGTCGCCGATGTTCAGGGTGTCGCCCGTTTTAACGGTCTTTATCCGCCACGAGGAGATATCGAAGAACCGGGCGAGGCCCAGACGCCCTTTTTCCGTGCAATAGACGGTTGCCTGAGGTGCAAGCCTTACGACCTCGGCAAGTCCGCTTGCATGGTCGGGCTCTATGTGGTTTACGATTATGTTCTTAATCAGGCCGGGCTCAACGAGGCTTCTTATGTTCCGGATGCTTATGTCTATGAAGTCGTATTTGACCGCATCCAACAATGTGACATCCCTGTCCAGTATGAGGTAGTTATTGTAGGTCGTGCCCTTGGGCGTGACATAACCGTGGAAATCCCTTATCGCCCAATCCACCGCGCCTACCCAGAATACGCCTTCCTTAAGTTTTTCAGGTCTCATCGGTCACCCCCTGATTATGGATTATATGCTAAAATTACCCACATGAAAAGATACGGCCCGATAGACCGGAAGAAGATACGGACATACCCGCTTTCAAAGAGGCCCTCGAAGGTGGAGATCGGCGCCCTTGCCTGCCCGCATAAGAAGGGGGCGTCTTTCGGGGATTTCTTAGGCTCACTGCCGGGGATGCTCGGGGCAAAGGACCTCATAGCCGTAGCCGCCGCGGTCATAAAGGCAAGGAAGGCGGGAAGGCATGTCGTTTTGGGAATGGGCGCGCATCCCATAAAGGTCGGGCTTTCGCCCGTAATAATAGACCTCATAAAACGGGATGTCATAACCGCAGTCGCAACGAACGGGGCATGCATAATACACGATTTCGAGCTTTCCTACATAGGCAGGACATCCGAGGATGTTGCCGAGGGTCTTGAGCATGGGACATTCGGCATGGCCGAGGAAACAGGCAGTCTCCTTAACCGGGCGATAAAGGCCGGTGTCAAAAAAGGCAAGGGCATAGGAGAGTCCATAGGCGGCTTTATATACAGAAGCGGCTTCAAGCACAAGGCCTTGAGCATCTTCGGGGCCGGATACCGAAAGGGCATTCCCACGACCGTGCATGTCGCAATGGGCGCAGACATCATACACATGCACCCCACTGCGGACGGCTCTTCCATAGGCGCGGGCACCATGAGGGACTTCCTTACGCTTGCCTCCGTCTTGGGGGATATGGACGGCGGCGTTTATATCAACCTTGGCTCCGCGGTCATGATGCCGGAGGTCTTCCTCAAGGCCCTCACGATGGCAAGGAACACCGGAAGGAAAGTCGAGGAGATAACGACCGTGAACATGGACTTCATCCAGCACTACCGGCCAAGGGAGAATGTCCTAAGAAGGCCCACGATGGTAAAAGGCAAATCCTACGCCATAACCGGCCACCACGAACTCATGCTCCCCCTCCTTGCCGCGGCGGTGGTGGAAGGGCTTTAAAAACCCCGGAGCTCTCCTATCAAACTCCGTCTTAGGCCCCCGGCAAGTTTAAGGAATACCCTCGCCTGTCTTAGTGCGCTTTCCGAATCGCTTCTGTCCGTGGACTCGAAATCTCCATAATCCACATCCGTCCTGAGGGACAGGAGGTTCTTGAAGATTCTGACCGCATCCTGCGGCAGGGCCTTGGGCTTTACGAAGTGCAGGGAGAGCATCGTCTTGACGCCGTCGTGTCTTATAGGGTCGACACCTTCGAGTATGAGCAGGGAACGGGCGCAGTGGAGCACCGCATAATAGCTCCTGTTGATGGATGTTTTATGCATCCCGGCCTTAAAACTGGCGACCGCATCGGAAAGCATTTCCTTGCTTTTTGCGAACCGCGCATTGGAAAGGGCGATCTTTTCTCCGGCGTTAAGTCTCTCCATATATAACCGTCCCTTCTTTCTTGATGCTTCTATAAAACGGCGTGTTCAGGTTTTTTTCTTTAGCAAAAGTGTCCACCGGCTTTACAACCGCCGAAAACGGGATGCCGGTTTTGTATTCTTCCATGCCGAGGATGGCATTTACCGCATCGATGACCTTGAAGGACCTCTTTTTGACCAGAATGAGGATATCGAAATCCGACTCCTGCCCGGAATCCCCCCTCACCCTCGAACCGAAAGCTATCACTGCCGTTAGATTGTCGCCGAGGGCCTTTTTCATCTGTGCCGTTGCCTTTCTTACAGCCTTTATTTCAAAAGAAAACATCACCTTTCCTTTCAGGATAAATTTTAGCATTTTTCGGCAAATCATGCAGAAGCCCGCCTGCGGAACCCGTGTCGGATATGTTATAAATAAACGATGGCAGGGTCCAAGAAGATCCTCGTTGTGGACGACGAGCCCGACCTCGTAGAGCTCGTCTCCTACAACCTCAAAAAAGACGGCTATGAGGTCTCCTCGGCATCGGATGCGGAAGAGGCCCTTTCGATGCTCGAAAAAGAGCGCCGGGACCTCCTCATATTAGACCTCATGCTCCCGGGCATGTCCGGCATGGAGCTTTTGAGGGTTCTAAGAGGCAACCCGGAAACCGCTCAGCAGGCCGTCATAATGCTTACGGCAAAGGGCGAGGAGATAGACAGGGTCTTGGGTCTTGAGATGGGAGCCGACGACTACATTACGAAGCCCTTCAGTCCGAGGGAGCTCCTTGCGCGGGTGAAGGCCGTCCTTAGAAGGCGGGCGGCCGTGCCTGCCGGGGAAGAAAGGGTTATCGGAATCGGAGACCTCCGCATAGAGGAAGAGACCTATCGGGTCTTTAAAAGGGGCGTGCCCCTTGACCTCAGCGCAACGGAGTTCAAGCTCCTTTCATACCTTGCCGAAAGGCCGGGCAGGGTCTTTACAAGAAGCCAGCTCCTCGATGCCGTATGGAAGGACGAGGCATTCGTTGAACCGAGGACGGTGGATGTCCATATACGGAGGCTGAGGGCGCAGGTAGAGGACGACCCCGCAAACCCCGCATACATAAAGACCAGACGGGGCATCGGCTATTACATGGAAGGCGGAGCTTGAAAAAGGGCGTCTTCAGCCGCATGTTCGTTCTTTATGCCGTTGTGTTTGCCGCAAGCATAATCGTCACGGAAATTTATATCACAAGCGTAGTGAGAAAAAACTACATCGAAGGCCTTAAAGAAAGCCTCCGCATTCAGGCGGTCATCAGCGCAGACGGCATCCCCTTTAGAGCCAAAACGAGCCTCGACGGGCTTGCGGTAAGACTCAAGGGGAAGACGGGCGCAAGGGTTACGGTGATTTTACCGGATGGAAGAGTGATGGGCGATTCGGACAAGGAATCGTCCCTCATGGAAAATCATCTCGGAAGGCCCGAGATTCAGGAGGCGGTTTTCTCGGGCGCAGGCAGTTCGATAAGGCACAGCGAGACGCTGAAATACGACCACCTCTATGTAGCGGTGAAAGTCGGGGATAAAGGGTTCCTGAGGCTTGCCGTTCCTCTCGAAGAGGTAAACAAGACCGTCAACAGGCTGAGGGCAAAGCTCCTCTTTGTCGTCATTTTCGTTTTATCGGCTTTAGGGCTCGTCTCGGCAACTCAGACGGCGCGCTTGAGGAAACTTACCCGGAGGATAATAGACTTCAGCGGCGAGCTGGCGGCCGGAGACCTTGGGAAAAGGCTTATCTTCGAGGGCACGCCCTATGTCGAGTTCGATGAAATCGCACGGAACCTGAACCTGATGGCGGAGGCGATGAAAGGTACGCTCAGGGAAAGCGCGGAAGAGAAAAACCGGTTGAATGCAATCTTAAAAGGAATACCCGATGCCCTCCTGATAATAGACCAAAAGGACGTAATTGCGCTTTCAAGCTCCGCATCGAGAGACTTCTTCGGCGCAAGCCCCGTGACGGGGAAGCCCTTTATAGAGGTCGTAAAAAGCCCTGAGTTCATTTCCATGATGGACCGGGCAAGGCAGGACATTCTACCTTCCGAAGGCGAGATTAAGCTCGATTACCCGGAGGAGAGAAATATCACGGTCAGGGTCTCGCCTCTGTTTTATAAAGAGAGGCTTTCGGGCTTCGTTGCCGTATTCCACGACATAACCCGCCTTAAGAGGCTCGAAGAGGTAAGAAAGGACTTTGTCGCAAATGTCTCGCACGAGATAAAAACCCCGATTTCCGCCATAAAGGGTTTCGCCGATACACTGCTTGAAGGCGCTATTTCAGACAGGGATAACGCAATGAAATTCTTAGGGGCGATAAAGTCAAACAGCGAGCGCTTAAACAGCCTCGTCGACGACCTGATGACGATTTCGAGGCTCGAGTTAGGGGCTATAAGGATTGAGAAGTCTCCCGTGGACATCGGCGATGTCTTAGAGAATATTTCGACTATGTTCAAAGACAATGCCTCTAAAAAGGGCCTTTATCTGAAGACGCTGGTAAAACCGGAGATTGGAGAGATCAGCGCGGACAAAGACAGGCTCATTCAAGTCCTTACAAACCTCGTGGATAACGCAATAAAATTTACGGATGAAGGAGGCGTAACCATCGGCGCGGACATCGAAGAAGGCACTGCCTTCCTTTTTGTTGAAGATACCGGAATCGGGATTCCCAAAAAGCACCTTCCGAGAATCGGAGAAAGGTTCTACCGGGTCGATGCAAGCCGGTCAAGAAAATTAGGCGGAACCGGCCTCGGCCTTGCCATCGTAAAGCACATAGTCAAGGCCCACGGCTGGCGGATGGAGCTGGAAAGCCGCGAGCGCAAGCGCACTAAGGTCAAGGTCTTCGTCTTATGAATCCAACCCCAGCATTCAACTCCGCAGTGGATGCGGGATTTCATCCTTTTTCGAGCATTTCCGTAATCCTCAGGTAAGAGTCCTTTCCGTAAACCGGCTGGATAGTCGAATAATGCTTCGCAAAGGGCTTGCCGTATTTAATATTTAGTTTTTTTAAAGCCCCCTGAAGCATGTTTAATTCACCATCGCCGCGGATCGAAAACCGGACTTCATATCCCTTTTTATATTTTTGTCTGTCTTCCGTTTTCAGCCTTATTTTGTTCGGCGTCCTGACATAACCGCTCCTGCTAAAGAAGGTCGCTATAATGTGCTTCGGGCTGGCGGAACGGTTCATTATTTCCGAAAACCTTTCCATAAATTTCCTATAATATAAATCATAAGCAATATTAAATAAAGCCCCCTGATACCACCTGCCCGCGGACGATAGCATCGGACTATAGTCTAAACCGGCTTCCGGAATCTTAACCCCTTCTTAATAATCCCGTAACATCCTTCCCTTAAGATTGATGAAAGGCCCGCCTTCAACAAGCAGGCAAACTCTGATAAGATGCTGAAAGGAGGGAATAATACCGGAAATTTAACGCTTCTGTAACGGTCCTGTAACAATCGGATGCGAAAATAGTAAACGAAAAAGGAGAAAACAATGAGAAAAAACATATCTGCGTTTGTGCTTGCGGTTTTTGTAGTGGCTGTCCTTGCAAAGGCCGGCTTTGCCGGGCTTATCGGCATAGACGGCTCAAGCACGGTCTATCCCATCACGGAGGCCGTGGCCGAGGAGTTCCAGAAGGCCGAGAAAGGGAAGGTGAATGTCACGGTCGGGATTTCGGGGACAGGATGGGGGTTTAAAAAGTTCTGCGCCGGAGAGACCGACATATCCGACGCCTCAAGGCCCATCAAGCCCTCCGAGGTCGAGGCCTGCAAGAAAAACGGCATCGAATACATCGAGCTCCCGGTGGCCTACGACGGCCTTGCCGTGATGGTGAACCCCAAAAACACATGGGTCAACCATATGACCGTCAAGGAGCTCAAGATGCTCTGGGAGCCTCAGGCTCAGGGCAAAATCATGAAGTGGAACCAGATAAGGCCGGATTGGCCGGATAAGGAAATCCACCTCTTCGGCCCGGGCGTGGATTCCGGCACATTCGATTACTTCACGGAGGCCGTAGTCGGCAAGGCTCAGGCATCGAGAGGGGACTTCACCGCAAGCGAGGACGACAATGTCCTGGTTCAGGGCATCGCCACGGACCAGCTTGCGTTAGGGTTTTTCGGGGTCGCATACTATGAGCACAATAAAGACAAACTGAGGCTCGTCCCGATAGACGACGAAAACGACGAAAACGGCAAGGGCCCGCAACAGCCCACATATGAGAATGTCGTCAAAGGCGCATACCAGCCGCTTGCAAGGCCGATATTCATCTATGTCTCGAAAAAGGCCGCCGCAAAGCCCGAGGTCGACAGGTTCGTAAAGTTCTACCTGAAAAACGGGGCCCAGCTTTCAAGGGAAGTCGGCTACATAGCGCTTCCCGCAAAGGCCTACGAGCTTGCGACTAAGAGGTTCGATCAACGGATGACGGGCTCGGTGTTTTCGGGCGTCAGGATAGGCGTAAAAATAGAGGAACTCTTAAAGAAAGAAGGTCAGTGACGGGCATCAGAAGGGTAAAGACAAGGCTCATCGAGGGGGCGCTCTTTGCGAGCGCCCTTTCTTCCGTCCTCATAACGGCCGGAATCGTAGGGGTCCTTATCTTCGAGACGGCCGGGTTTTTCAAGGAGGTGCCGCTTTGGGATTTCCTCACGGATACCCAGTGGACCCCGCTTTTTTTAGATAAGCACTTCGGCATACTCCCGCTCTTTGCCGGGACATTCCTTACGACGGTCGTGGCAATGGCGGTCGCCCTGCCCGTGGGGACGGCAACCGCGATATATCTCAGCGAGTATGCATCCGAAAGGGAGAGGGCGTCGGTGAAGCCCGCGCTCGAGGTGCTTGCGGCCGTGCCTACGGTGGTATTCGGGTATTTTGCGCTTTTATTCGTGACGCCGCTTTTACAGAGGTTTATCCCCGGGCTTTCGGGCTTTAATTCCCTTTCTCCCGGGATAGTGATGGGGATTATGATAATACCCATAGTGGCTTCCTTAAGCGAGGATGCGATGCACGCCATACCGATGGGCCTCAGGGAGGGGGCCTTCGCCCTCGGCGCAACGAGGCTTCAGGTGGCCACGAGGGTTGTGCTTCCGGGGGCGCTTTCGGGCGTTGCGGCCGCTTTCATACTGGGCATATCCCGCGCAGTCGGAGAGACGATGGTCGTTGCCATAGCGGCAGGGCAACAGCCGCGTCTTACCATGAACCCCCTCGTTCCCATAGAGACCGTTACGGCCTACATAGTGCAGGTGAGCCTCGGGGATACGCCCGCCGGCACGCTTGAGTTCAGGACGATATTTGCCGCAGGGATGAGTCTCTTTGCCGTCACATTCGCCCTGAACATCCTGAGCTTCGCCCTGAAGAAGAGGTTCAGGGAGGTCTATGAATAGGACGCAATTGAACAGGCTCTTCGACAGGGCCTTCGGCGTCCTTGGCCTGCTTGCCACGCTCCTTGGGCTTTCGGTGCTCCTGACCCTGATTGTGGATGTCCTTTTAGACGGCGCAGGAAGGCTCGGGTGGCAGTTCCTTACGAGCTATCCCTCGCGCAAACCCGAGGAGGCCGGCATCCTCTCGGCATGGGTGGGCACCGTGTGGGTCATGGTCGTAACAGGGGCCGTCACATTCCCCTTAGGGGTGGCGGCGGCCACATATCTCGAGGAGTACTCAAAAAAGAACAGGCTCAGCGAGTTTTTAGAGATAAACATTGCAAATCTCGCGGGCGTGCCCTCGATAATCTACGGCCTTCTGGGGCTTGAGCTTTTCGTGAGGATAATGGGGCTCGGAAGGAGCGTCCTTGCGGGCGCCTTGACCCTCTCTCTCGTTGTGCTTCCCATAGTCATAGTCTCGACGAGGGAGGCCCTGAGGGCCGTGCCCAATTCGATAAGGGAGGCGTCCTACGCCCTCGGCGCGGACAAATGGCAGACCGTGCGCGGGCAGGTCATCCCCGCCGCAATGCCCGGGATTTTGAGCGGCGTCATACTTGCGATGTCGAGGGCCATCGGGGAGACCGCGCCGCTTATAACCATAGGGGCCCTCACATACATAGCCTTTCTCCCGGCAAGCCCCATATCCGCGGAGTTCCCCTTCATAAGCCTGAGGGGACTGCTTGACGGCTTCACAGTCCTTCCGATACAGATATTCAACTGGGTATCCCGCCCCCAGAAGGGGTTTTTCGAGGATGCCGCAGGCGGGATAATCGTGCTTTTGGCCATTGCCCTCCTGATGAACGGCCTTGCGATATTCCTCAGGCACAGATTCGCAAAAAAGGCGAGGTGGTGATTTGAACCCGACCATTATAAGGACGGAAGGCCTGAACGCATTTTACGGCCCAAAACAGGCCCTTAAAAATGTGGACATATCCATACCGGAAAAATCGGTAACCGCGCTCATCGGGCCTTCGGGTTGCGGGAAGAGCACATTCATCAGGTGCTTAAACCGGATGAACGACCTAATACCGGTCTTCAGGCTCGAAGGGGAAGTCCTTTACAAGGACTCGGACACCTACTCGAGGACGACGGATGCGATAGACC
>CAZPPU010000019.1:13565-15079 GCA_964588515.1 uncultured Nitrospirota bacterium | reverse complement strand
TCATGAGGGCCGGGCTCTTGGTCTTTTTCCCTGCCGTCCGCCTTCCATGTCTTACAAGCTGTGCTACCGTAGGCACTTTACCTCCGTTGTCCTTAAAAACCAGGTTGTTTTTACCCTGAAGCTTTAAGGTAAAACATAACTTTACCAGAGAACGAAATTTTTGTCAACACCACTGGAAAAGTTTAAGGGCGTCTGTTAAAATTATAACTTGTGCCGGAGAGTCCTCCGGCCATCGGACTGGAGGTTTTATGGATTTCAAGGGACAGACGGCCGTCGTCACGGGCGGCGCAAGGGGCATAGGAAAGGCCATCGCCCTCAGGCTCGCAAGGGAGGGAGTAAACATAGCAGTGGCCGATATAGGGGCCGGGGAGGCCGAGGCCGCCGCAGTAGAGCTCCGCGGCCATGGGGTCCGGGCAATAGCGCTCGGCATGAATGTCTCAAGCTCCGCCGATGTGCAGAAGGCCATGGAGACGGTCGTCAAGGAAACCGGCAGGCTCGACATCCTCGTAAACAATGCGGGCATAACAAAAGACGCCCTCCTTATAAGGATGAAGGAGGAGGATTGGGATGCCGTCTTGGACATCAACCTCAAGGGCGTTTTCCTCTGCAGTAAGGAGGCCGTCAAATACATGTCCAAGCAAAGATACGGGCGAATCGTCAACATCGCCTCGGTAGTGGCGTTCATCGGAAACCCCGGACAGGCCAATTACAGCGCATCGAAGGCCGGTATAGTGGGCCTCACAAAGACAATCGCAAGGGAATATGCAGGCAGGGGCATAACCGCAAATGCCGTGGCCCCGGGCTTCATAACCACCGCCATGACGGAGGCCCTTCCGGAAAATGTCAAGCAGGAGATGCTCAAGGCCATACCTGCCGGGAGGTTCGGCACTTCCGAGGAGGTCGCGGAGGCCGTGAGGTTCCTTGCGGCCCCGGAATCCGGCTATATCACGGGCCATGTGGTGCATGTAAACGGCGGGATGTTCATGTGAGGGCATTCCATTTCAAAAATAGATTATAATATGGACTCCCTATGGGAGCGCTATAATGGAAAAAGCGGAGGTGCTTAATGGTCGAAGATAAGGTAAAGGAGATAATCGCAAAGCAGTTGGGCGTCAATGCGTCGGAGGTTACGCCGGAGGCCTCGTTCGTCGAGGACTTAGGGGCGGATTCCCTCGATACGGTGGAACTTGTGATGGCCTTCGAGGAGGCGTTCAATGTGGAGATACCTGATGAGGACGCCGAAAAGATAATCAAGGTCAAAGACGCGATAGAATACCTGAAGAACAAATCCAAGTAATGGAAAAAAGAAGGGTCGTCGTCACGGGCATCGGCCTGATAACCCCGCTTGGAGTCGGCCTCGAAAAAAGCTGGCAGGGACTACTTGAAGGCAAATCCGGCATCGGCAGTATAACGCAGTTCGATTCCGCCTCCTTTGCCACGCAGATAGCCGGAGAGGTGAAGGACTTCAATGCGGAGGACTTCATCGAGCTCTACAATCGCAGCGCCTAGGAGGC
>CAZPPU010000019.1:11384-13555 GCA_964588515.1 uncultured Nitrospirota bacterium | reverse complement strand
CGTTTCGGACTCCGGCCTTGGAATAACCCGTGAAAACGCCGACCGGGTCGGGGTCATCGTGGGCTCGGGCATCGGCGGGCTTCCTGCGATAGAGCGCTACCACAGCGTGCTCCTTGAGAAAGGCCCCCGGCGCATTACGCCTTTTTTCATACCTATGCTCATCATAAACTTAGCATCGGGCCAGATATCCATAATGACAGGCGCAAAAGGGCCGAACTCGGCCGCGGTAACCGCCTGCGCATCGGGGAGCCATTCCATAGGCGACGCCTTCAGGCTCATCCAGTGCGGGTATGCCGATGCGATGATAGCCGGCGGCACCGAGAGCGTCATAACCCCGCTTGCCATAGGCGGCTTCAACGCCATGAAGGCCCTCTCCACAAGGAACGGCGACCCCCAAAGGGCATCGAGGCCCTTCGACAGGGACAGGGACGGCTTTGTCATGGGCGAAGGCGCAGGCATCCTCATACTCGAGGTCATGGAGCTTGCCATCGAAAGGGGGGCGAGGATATACGCCGAAATCACAGGCTACGGGATGACCTCGGACGCCTACCACATCACATCCCCGCCGCCCGACGGCGAGGGCGCAAGGCGGTGCATGGAGGCCGCGCTTACGGATGCGGGCATTAGGCCGGAGGAGGTGAGCTACATAAACGCCCACGGGACTTCGACAAAGCAAGGCGACGAGATAGAAACCAAAGCCATAAAGGACCTCTTCGGCGACCATGCAGGCAGGCTTGCCGTAAGCTCCACAAAGTCCATGACTGGACATCTCTTAGGCGCATCGGGCGGGGTGGAGGCAGGAATCGCCGCGCTCTCCGTCCATAACGATATCGTGCCTCCTACCGTAAACCTCGAAAACCCGGACCCGGATTGCGACCTCGACTATGTCCCGCACAAGGCGCGGAAGATGGCCGTGGACTGCGCGCTTTCAAACTCATTCGGCTTCGGCGGCACAAACGCCTCGCTCGTGTTCAAAAAGTGGGGTCAGTGACCCCCTCTCATGCGTGATATCGCAGGGCTTCAAAAGGCCCTCGGCTATGTCTTCAAGGACAAGGCCCTGCTCATAGAGGCCCTGACCCATAAATCCTATCACAGCGAAAACCCGGTAGAGGCGCCCACATATAATGAGAGGCTTGAGTTCTTGGGAGACTCGGTCTTGGGACTGGCCATAGCCGGGGCCCGTTTCGGAGAAGGCAGGCACACGGAGGCCGGGATGTCGAAGCTCAAGTCCCATATCGTGAAGGCCGGCGTCCTCGGTGAAATAGCGGAAGGGCTTTCGCTCGGAGACTATCTCAGAATCGGCAGGGGAGAGGAAAAAACAGGCGGAAGGCAGAAGCGCTCCATTATGGCGGACGCCCTCGAGTCGGTAATCGGCGCAGTATTCTTGGACGGCGGGTTTGAGAAGGCAAGCGATGCGGTGCTCGGGCTTTTCGGAGAGAGGATATCCGGTGCGGAAGCTTTAGATTACAAAAGCAGGCTTCAGGAGCTTACGCAAGCGCGGTCCGGCGGTCTGCCCGAATACCGCGTTATAGAAACAAAGGGCAGAGAGCATAAAAGGGTTTTCACCGTCGAGGTCTTCATCGAAGGGAAACCCTCCGGCAGGGGCACTGGAAAGAACAAGAAAGAGGCCGAGAAAGAGGCCGCAAAAGAGGCCCTGAAGTCCGCTATAGGTAATTCTCCAAAAACTTCCCCACCGTCACTATAGGACAGCCTTTAAACATTTTAAGACTCAGAAGGTGCGCATCTCCGCTAACAACGGCATCCGCTTTTGCCGATTCGGCGCAGGCAAGGAATTTATCGTCATCCGGGTCGACACAGACGCCCTTGAGGTTTATGGCGACCGTTACGGGCTCTATATATGGAATCAGTTCTTCCCACAGTATGATTTCGATCTCCCTTTCGGTCAGGTTGAACTTCGGATAGGCCAGTACCCTGATATACTCCTCGACCATCTCTCCCGAAGCGACTACGGTAAACGCCTTTTCCTTCCATAAGGAGTGAAGGCGCGAGGCTTTTCCTTTAAATAAAAGGGCCGATATTACGGCATTCGTATCGAAGACGGCCCGCAGGCGCTTCATGCGCTCTTTTTCTTCCTCGCCCAGCGTATCGCCGCCTTGATGTCCTCGCCCTTGAGACCGAGGGCTTCGATTTTGTCCCTTACGCCCTCAAGG
>CAZPPU010000019.1:9661-11374 GCA_964588515.1 uncultured Nitrospirota bacterium | reverse complement strand
CGGCCGGTGCGAACCGTACGGGTTTTAGTATTATGATGTTGTCTTTTAGGGAAATGTCGAAATAATCGAACTCTTTAAATTTCCCCGCCACGCTCTTTGGAAGCGTGAGTTGATTTTTCGATGTTTTTTTAGCGAGCATAATTCTTACCTCCTTAAAGTAAGATTACCATACTTCCGGACTTCCGGGAAATAGGTAAATACTATTCGGCCCACATGAGCGTTAGAAACAAAAACGCCCCGCTTTTGCCCCCTTCACAAGATCTTCAAAATGTAGTAGTAATTTAAGCATAAATAGCATGAAGGAGGTTTGTATGAAGAAGGTTATGACTGTGTTTGCGGCGCTCATGCTTACCCTATCGTGGGGGCTCCCTGCCCCTGTATATGCAAAGGACCTCGTGATTGAAAAGAAAGCGGGCGACTACAGCGTCGAAGTAAAGATAGACAAAAACCCGCCGATTGCGGGCGAAAACGGCATAGAGGTGGAAATCAAAGACGCCTCCGGCAAGTATGTGACCGATGCGAAGGTCGTAATCGAATACTCGATGCCCGCCATGCCGGGGATGCCGCCCATGAATTACAAGACGGAGGCCGGGCTGAAGGGTTATGAATACAAGGCGGAGATGAACCTCTCGATGAGGGGGCAGTGGAATATCGCCGTTAAGATAACCCGCCTCGGGAAGACCGAGACCGCAAAGTTCAATATAGATGCGCATTAGACCGGGGGTTTTAGCCGTAATGCTTTGCCTGCTTGTTGTCCGGGGGGCAAGGGCAGAGGAGAAACTCGGTCTTACCGCCCTGCCTGCCCTACCCGTTCTAATAGAGGAGGCCCTTAAAAACAACCGGGAGGCGCAGATGGCAGAGGCTAAAAGCGCCGGGGCCGGTTACAGGCCGGCTCAGGAAAAGAGCCTCCCTGACCCGATGTTCATGTTGGGCTATCAAAACGAGGGCTACGATAAATACACATATGGCGAGATGCCGGACGCCCAGTGGATGTTTTCCGTCTCCCAGATGGTGCCTTTCCCGGGCAAACGCTCTCTTAAGGGCCGCATGTCCGTCAGGGAGGCCGAGGGCCTTCGGGCGATGGCGGAGACCGCAAGGCTCGATGTAGTCAGGGAGGTCAAGGAGCGGTATTACGAGCTTTTCCTTGCCCATAAGGGCATCGAACTCATAGAGGAGAAAAAAGGCCTCTTTTTGGGCATAGAGAATGCGGCCATCGGAAGGTATTCTTCGGGCATGGCCCCGCAACAGGAGGTCATTATGGCCCAGACGGAGAAGTACATGCTTGAGGAGCGTCTGGAGATGTTCAGGCAGAGGGTCGAGGCAGTCGAGGCGATGCTCAATAGGGCCCTCGGAAGGGAGATAGGCTCGCCCCTCGGAAGGCCGGCCGGGCCCTCCGGCGAAGAGCTTTCCCCTGTACCGGTTACATTAACAGAGGCCCAAGTCAGGGCGCGCGAAGGCTCTCCGGAGCTTAAGGCCAAAAGGAAGATGGTCGAGGCAGGGGGGGCCAAGCTCGATATGGCGAAAAGGGAATATTATCCGGATTTCACATTCACCGGCTTGCTCGGCAAAAAGGGCGGTGAGTTCGAGGACATGTGGAGCCTCACTCTGGCCGTAAATGTGCCCCTGGCTTACAGGGCAAAGCAGAGGGATGCGGCACTTGAGGCCGGAGAGGCCGTCAGATCGGAAATTGGAGCCCAAGGCGGAAAAGGTATT
>CAZPPU010000019.1:0-9651 GCA_964588515.1 uncultured Nitrospirota bacterium | reverse complement strand
AGAGGCCCTCAGAGAGGCCCGGCTCGACCTCGAGGCAACGGAGCTTATGGTTCTCTCCGCACTGAGGGACAACTATTCCATGGCGGTCTCCGCAGGGAAGCTCATGAAGCTTTATAAAGAAGGCCTCATACCGAAGGCAAAACAAGGGTTTGAGTCTGCGCTTTCAGGCTATGTCTCCGGAAAGGTAGAGCTCATAACGGCAATAAGGAGCCTGACATTGCTTTTAGACTACGAGATTTCATATTGGAGCCAGTTCGTAGAGTTCAAACGGGCATCTGCTAAAATCGAGGCCCTTACCGGAGGGACATGGTGAAAAGATATTTCCTTACGGCAATAATCATCGCAATCGTGGCCGCTCTGGCCTTGATCTCGTATAAGGCAGGCATCATAAAGACGCCCGAAAAGACAGAACCCCCCGGAAAGATAGAACCCATAGAGACTGCCGTTTCAAACGAACCGCCAAGAACGGCTCAAGAGATGCCTGCCGAAGAAGAGGCCCTGACCGTTGAGATAACCCCGGAGATGCAACAGCGCATCGGGGTAAAGACCGAAGAAGCAAGGGTCGTCCCCTTAAGAAAGGTCATAAGGACCGTAGGCCGCATAGAGGCGGACGAGCGCAGGGTCTTTGCCGTGACGACGAAGTTCGAGGGCTGGATAGAAAAGCTCCATGCAAATTACACGGGGAGATTCGTCCGGAAGGGCGAGCCGCTTGCCGAACTCTATAGCCCGGAGCTTCTTGCCACACAGGAGGAGTTCCTCGTTGCGCTTAAATGGGCAACGGCAGGCGACTCTAAAGACTCGGAGGCCCTTCTTGAGGCCGCAAAATGGAGGCTCAGGCTCTGGGACATAAGCGAGGCCCAAATCAAGAGACTCGAAGAAACCGGTCAGGCCATGAGGACGCTTAAGATACATAGCCCCGCAAGCGGCTATGTGGTCGAGAAGATGGCCCTTGAGGGCGTGCGCGTGATGCCCGGAGACCTGCTCTTTACCATTGCCGACCTCTCTACGGTCTGGGTGATGACCGACATATACGAATACGAACTCGGCTTCATAAAACCGGGACAGAAGGCCGAAATATCCCTGAGCTATCTGCCCGGCGTAAGGCTCCTCTCCAAAGTGGACTATGTATATCCGACGCTTTCCGCCGAGACCCGCACGGCAAAGGTCAGGTTCGAGGCATCGAACCCGGGACTTAAGCTCAGGCCGCAGATGTTCGCCGATGTCGAGGTGACGGTTGACTTAGGCAAGAGGCTTGCGGTGCCCGAAGAGGCGGTCATAGACACGGGCGAAAGGCAGGTCGTCTATGTGGACAAAGGGGAGGGCTATTTCGAGCCCCGCGAGATTAAGACGGGCATACGGGCGGAGGGCATGAGGGAGGTGCTTAAAGGGCTCAAGCCCGGCGAAAGGGTGGCCGCCTCCGCAACATTTCTAATAGATTCCGAGGCACAGATTAAAGGGGTAAAGCCCCTCAAAAAGTAAGGCATTGATAGAAAAAATAATAGAGTCAAGCGCAAGGAACAGGTTCATAGTATTTTTGCTTGTGGGGTTTCTTGCAATCTGGGGCTGGTGGGCGCTCACCCGCACCCCCCTGGATGCGATACCCGACCTTAGCGATGTACAGGTGATAGTCTTCACGGAATGGGTCGGCAAAAGCCCGGACCTCGTAGAAGACCAGATAACATACCCCATCTCCTCGACCCTCCTTGCCGCCCCCAAGGTGCGAGCCGTGAGGGGGTTTTCGTTTTTCGGAAGCAGTTTCATCTATGTGATATTCGACGAAGGCACGGACATCTACTGGGCAAGAAGCCGGGTGCTTGAGTATCTCCAGTCCGTGCGCGGGAAACTCCCCTCGGATGCAAACCCTGTATTAGGCCCGGATGCATCGAGCGTGGGATGGGGGTTTTCATATGCCGCCATTGATGAAACCGGCAGGCACGACCTCTCCGAACTACGCTCCCTTCAGGACTGGAATCTCAAGTTGGCCATAGAGAGCGTGCCCGGGGTCTCGCAGGTCGCAAGGGTCGGGGGATTCGTCAAGCAGTATCAGGTCAACATAGACCCCAACCGGCTCCTTGCCTACGGGATTCCCCTTATGAAAGTAATGGAGGCCGTCCGCAAAAGCAACCGCGACGCGGAGGGCCGGGTGCTTGAGTTTTCGGGCATCGAGTACATGGTGCGCGGGAGGGGATATATAAAGGGAGTCGAAGACCTTGCTCTGACCGCAATCGGCACGGACGGCTCGGGAACGCCCGTATATCTCAGGGATGTGGCCTCCGTAAGGCTCGGCCCGGAAATCCGGAGGGGCGTGGCAGAGCTTGACGGGAAAGGAGAGGTCGTAGGCGGAATAGTCGTCGTGCGCTTCGGCGAGAATGTCATGGATGTCATAAAGCGCGTAAAGGAGAGGCTCAAAGAGATAGAGTCCACGCTCCCCGAAGGCGTAAAGATAATCACCACATACGACAGGTCGGACCTCATCCTCCGCTCGATAGACACCCTGAGGGAAGAAATCATAAAGCTCTCCATAGCCGTAAGCGCGGTCTGCATAGTCTTTCTCTTCCATCTTCCGAGCGCACTCGTGGTCATCCTGACCCTCCCCTTTGCGATAATCATATCCTTCATACTCATGCACTACATAGGCGTGACAACGAACATCATGAGCATGGGAGGCATTGCGATAGCAATAGGCGCAATGGTGGACGCCTCCATAATAATGGTCGAAAACGCACATAAAAAATTAGAGGAACTCGGAGAAGGCGAAAGCCGGGCAGGTGCGGTAATAGAGGCCGCAAAAGAAGTCGGCCCGTCGCTTTTCTTCTCCCTGCTTGTGATAACCGTCGGGTTTCTGCCCATCTTCACGCTGGAGGGGCAGGCCGGGAGGCTATTTAAGCCCCTTGCCTTCACAAAGACTTTTGCTATGCTCTTTGCCTCGTTCCTTGCGATAACACTCACGCCCGTCCTCATGACGCTTTTCATAAGGGGGAACATAAGGCCCGAGGATAAAAACCCCATCAGCATCGGCCTGAGGGCGATATACGGCCCGGTTGCGGGCCTTGCCCTGAGGTTCCCGAAGGCCGTCATAGGGCTTGCCGTTTTGATAATGGCGCTTACAGCATACCCGTACTTGAAATTAGGCCGGGAGTTCATGCCCCCGCTTAACGAGGGGACTCTCTTTTACATGCCTGTAACCGTGCCCGGGGCCTCGATGCCGGAGGTTACGAAACTCCTTCAACTGCAGGACAGGCTCCTCATGAAGGTGCCGGAGGTCGCACAGGTCTTCGGAAAGGCCGGAAGGGCCGAGACCGCCACGGACCCGGCCCCACCCGAGATGTTCGAGACCGTGGTAAACCTCAAGCCCGAATCCGAATGGCGGGAGGGCATGGACATAGAGGCCATAAAAAACGAACTCAACGATGCAGTGAGCCTCCCCGGAGTCGCAAGCTCCTTTACAATGCCCATAAAGGCCCGTATAGATATGCTCTCAACAGGCATAAGGACCCCGGTAGGCGTTAAGGTCTTAGGCCCGGAGCTTGCGGTCGTAGAGAAAATTGCGCTCGATGTGGAAAGCGCGGTGAGGGACATCCGGGGCACGAGGAGCGCATACGCAGAAAGGGCGACCACGGGATATTTCCTTGACTTCGACATAAAGCGGCGGGAGATAGCCCGCTACGGCCTTACCATAGACGATGTCCAGTCCGTGATAGAAAGCGCACTCGGGGGGATGAACCTCACCGTCACGGTCGAGGGCAGGCAGAGATATCCGGTAAATGTCAGATACGCACGGGAACTCAGAAACGAAATCGAGGAACTCAAAAGGGTGTTTGTGCCCGTTTCCATGGGACAGGCGATGGGTAGCGCGGCAGGCATCGCACAGGTGCCGTTGGGACAGCTTGCGGACATAAAGATAGTCAAAGGCCCGACCGTGATAAAGAGCGAGGAGGGGCAGGTCACCGCCTATGTCTATATAGATTTTTACGGAAGGGATGTCGGCGGCTATGTCGAGGAGGCCAAAGGGCGCGTGGAGAAGAGGGTAAAAGCGCCGCCTGGCTACAGGTTGGAGTGGAGCGGGGAGTACGAATACCTCGTGAGCACGCGTGAGAGGCTCAAGCTGGTCATCCCGCTTACACTCCTCATAATATTCGTCCTCATATATCTAAACAGGAAGTCCGTCACCGAGACCTTCATAGTGCTCCTTGCCGTTCCGTTTTCTTTAGTCGGCTCTTTCTGGCTCCTTTATCTTTTGGGCTATAACCTCTCCATCGCCGTATGGGTGGGAATAATTGCGCTTGCCGGGCTCGATGCCGAAACAGGCGTGGTCATGCTCCTTTATCTCAACCTCGCCCATTCCCGGTGGAAAAAGGAGGGGAGGCTGAATTCGGCCACGGACCTCAAGGAGGCGGTCATGTACGGCGCGGTCAAAAGGATAAGGCCAAAGATAATGACCGTAAGCGTAATACTTGCCGGGCTTGTGCCGCTTCTTTTTGCCACGGGGACCGGTGCGGATGTCATGAAGCGCATAGCCGCCCCGATGGTCGGAGGCGTCGTCACATCCACAGTCTTAGAACTCATCCTCTACCCGGCGATTTATTATATATGGAAGAAAAAGACCCTCCCTGCAAAGCAGAATCCTATATAATATTCAGATGAAGTCCGCATATATCCACACGCTCGGTTGTCCGAAGAACACGGCGGATTCCGACGCCCTGAGGCGGATGCTCCTCGAAAAAGGCTTCAGGGTCAACGACCCTTATACGGACGGCAATCCGGAAGAAAGCGACTTCATCCTCGTAAACACATGCGCATTTACAGGGGATGCAAAAAAGCAGTCCATAAACGAAATACTCAGGCTCTCTTCATATAAAAACAACGGCAAGAAACTCTTAGTGTTCGGATGCCTCGCCCAAAGATATAGAGAAGAGCTTAAGGCCGAACTCCCGGAAATAGACGCACTCTACGGCGTGGGGGAAGAAGAAAAGATAGCCGGATACCTTGCGGGAGGCCTGCAGGCCCCCCGCGCCCCCCGAACTTACGAACCGGTATGCAGTTCCACACCTTATGCGTATATCAAAATCGCCGAGGGCTGTAACAGGTCGTGCACATACTGCGTCATACCCTCTATAAGGGGGCCGCTTAAAAGCAGGCCGCCGGAGAATCTCCTCCGCGAGGCCGGAGCCCTCGTAAAGTCCGGCAAAAAAGAACTCGTCTTAATAGCTCAGGACCTCACCTCATACGGGGCAGACGGCTATAAAGTCCATGACCTCGTCCGGGACATGGCCTCTATAAGCGGGGACTTCCGGCTCAGGCTCCTTTACCTTTACCCTATAGGCATAACAGACCCTCTGATAGATGTGATTGCAAATGAGGAGAAGCTCTGCAAATATTTGGACATCCCGCTTCAGCACTCCGAAGACAGGCTTTTAAAGGCGATGGGTAGAGTCGGCTCAAAGGACTCCCATAGGGGACTCATAAAAAAGTTAAGGGCGGCCATACCCGGAGTTACCCTCAGGAGCACATTCATCGTGGGCTTCCCCGGAGAGACGGAAGAGGATTTCAAGGCGCTTAAGGATTTCGTTTCAGAGACGGGATTTGAGAGGCTCGGGGTCTTCAAGTATTCTAAAGAGGAAGGGACGCCCTCGGCCCGGATGGCCGGACAGGTGAGTGAAACCCTAAAGAGGCAAAGGCTCGATGAACTGATGAGACTTCAGGCGGAAATATCGCTCCGAAAGAACAAGGCCCTCGTCGGCAAAAAAGTGAAAGTCCTCATTGACGAGCCCGGTGTAGGAAGGCTCCCCTCTCAGGCCCCGGAGATAGACGGGGTAGTCTTGATAAAGAGGCTCGCAGCCCCCGCCCCATTCATGGATGCGAAAATAACAAAGGCATACGATTACGACCTCGAGGCGGAGCCATGGACGAAGAAAAAGAAATAGAGATGACGCAGTCCACGGAAGGGACATATGTCCCGGTTAAGGAAAAAAGAAAGGTCCCGTACCTCCATATATTGCTTTTCCTTCTTACATTGCTTTCGACCCTCGCGGCAGGCGCTCTCCAAAAAGGTGTAAACCCCCTGAGAGAGCCGGGCAGGCTTTATGAGGGCATCCCTTTTTCGTTCACCCTGATGTTCATACTCCTAAGCCACGAACTCAGCCACTACTTCGCCTCAAGAAGGCACCACACAAAGGCCACCCTGCCCTATTTCATCCCTGCGCCCTCGATGATAGGCACATTCGGGGCCTTCATAAAGATGAAATCCCCCATCGGGTCGAGACGGGCGCTCATAGACATAGGGGCGTCCGGGCCGATAGCGGGCTTCATAGTCTCGGTCTTTGCCGTGGTCGCAGGGCTTGGCTGGTCGGAGGTCGTTTCTATAGAGCCGTCTGCGGCGACAATCAGGCTCGGGGATTCGCTCCTTTTTTCGTCTCTAAGCGAGCTCATAATCGGCACGCCGGCCGAGGGGCGCGACATACTCCTTCACCCGGTAGCCTTTGCGGGCTGGATAGGGTTCTTTGTAACATCCTTAAACCTGATTCCGATAGGACAGCTCGACGGCGGGCATATCGCATTTGCGTTCTTAGGCGGCTTTCACAGGGGGCTTTCCTTTGTGCTCGTCATAGTCCTTGCGGTCTTGGGGTTTTTCCTCTGGGAGGGATGGAGCTTCTGGGCGCTCCTCATGCTGCTTTTCGGCCTGAGGCACCCGCCGGTGATGCGCTGGGAGGTGCCGCTTGACCCGGGCAGGAGGTTCATAGGCGCGCTTTCCCTCTTCATATTCGTCATAACCTTCATCCCCGTGCCCTTCAGCGTGAGGTAATCCGGCTAATGCTTGACCTTCGCTAAAAGGAGCCCGATGTATTTGTTGAGGGAACTGTCCCGCGGAAGAAACGGTATGGGCGGCTTTTTCCTTGTGCCTAATTTCTTCATCTCCCAGAGGAGGTCGCGGTTCTTGGGGTCGAGCCTGAGGCCTTCGTCGAATGCCTCGACCGCATCCTTCTTTTTGCCTGCGGCAAGACAGGCCCTGCCCAAGTTCAGGTAAAATGTGGGGTAGAAGAATTCCTCACCGAAGGGCACAGCCCCGGGCAGTCTCTTAATGGCCTCCTTGCAAATGCTTATCCCCTCCTTGTAATTCTTTTCCACAATGGCAAGGAGGCATCCGTAATACGACATGAGGAAAGGGTTTCCGGGGTATGAGGCCAGCGCCTCCTCAAGCATGTGCAGGGCGACCATCTTTCTTTTTTGCCTGAGGAGTTCTCTTACTTCCTCGAGGTAATCCGACGAGGTTTTCTTCTTTTCGGCCTTCTTTAGGGACGCTATGGCGAGGGCGTGCTGACTTTGCATGAGCTCGTAGAGCCTTTCGGCCATGTCCGGGGCCTTGAGGATGTGGCTGTAGCTTGTGCGGCTGGTGGATATGACCTTGCCCTCGCTGTATACGCTGGTTGCTATTTCGGCCTTGTCCCTGCCCAAGTCGTCGGTCTGGACGGTGTATTTCTTGCCTGCCGCAGGGACCGTGGTGCTGAACTCCGTGGAGACCTTGATGTCTATTTTCTTTTTTATTTTTTTATATTACTAGAAGTCGCCGTCCTGAGGGATGTTCTTCGCTTGAGGAATTTCTCCGCCTCCACGGCAAAAAATACGATTGAGGAAAGGGCAATAGTAAGACCGAGCTCGCCTGCCGTAAGAGGAGCCGTCTTGAAGACCGGGTTTAATGCAGGCATATAAATCACCGCCATCTGGAAGATGACCGTGAGGGCAACCGCGCCCAAAAGAGGCTTATTCGAAAACACCCCCTGCCTGAAAAAGGATTGACTCTCGCTCCTTACGGCAAGCACATGGCCGAGCTGGCTCAGGCAGAGCACGGTGAATACCATTGTCTGCCACCTCGGGTTTTCCGCCTTTACGGCCCATGCCTCAAGCCCCAGGGTGATGCCCGCCATCAGAAGCCCCACCCAAAGGGCATGAAGGCCGAGGCCGCGTGCAAATACGCTCTCCCCCGGGGGCCGTGGCGGCCTTCGCATTACATCGGGCTCAGGCGGCTCTACCGAAAGGGCAAGCGCAGGCAGGCCGTCCGTAACGAGGTTTATCCAGAGGATATGTATGGGAAGGAGCGGGATGGGAAGCGCGCTTGCCGAGCCCAAAAACAGAGTCCATATCTCGCCCGAGTTCGTCGTGAGAAGGTATTTTATGAACTTCCTTATGTTGTCGAATATCACCCTGCCTTCTCTTACCGCCCTTACGATGGTGGCGAAGTTATCATCGAGGAGCACCATGTGCGCGGCCTCCTTTGCCACATCCGTGCCTGTTATGCCCATCGCAACCCCGATATCGGCCTTCTTAAGGGCAGGGGCGTCGTTAACCCCGTCTCCGGTCATCGCAACGCTCTGCCCTCTGTCTTTAAGCGCCGTCACTATCTTGAGTTTCTGGTCCGGGGCCACGCGGGCATAGACCCCGATGTGCTCGACCCGCTCTTCGAATTCCTCCATCGGCATATCTTGGAGTTCCCTGCCCGTAAGGATTGCCTTCGGGTCGTCCCCGACTATGCCGAGCCTCCGGGCAACCGCCCTTGCCGTAAGGAGGTGGTCGCCCGTAATCATCACCGGCCTTATGCCCGCCTCTTTGCAAACTGAAATCGCCTCGCGGACTTCCTCCCGCACGGGGTCCATCAGGCCCGCAAGCCCGATGACCGTAAGCCCGTTTTCGGCATCGATGATGCTTTCGGGAACCGTCTCCCATCTCCTCATTGCAAAGGCGAGCACCCTCAGCCCTTCTTCGGCCATCCGCTCGCTTTCTGCGACAATCGCACCGGCATCGAGAGGGACCTCGCCTCCGGCTGTAAGCATCGAGACCGACTTTTCGATGACCGCCTCCACCGCGCCCTTTGTGTAGGAGACGAACCCCTCCGGGGTCTTATGGATAGTGGTCATGCACTTTCTGTCGGAATCGAAAGGCAATTCGGCCGTGCGCGGAAACTCCGCATCGAGCGCCGTCTTTTCAAAACCTCTCTGCCTTGCAAATAGATAAAGTGCGACCTCGGTCGGGTCCCCGATGGGGTTTCCGTTTTTGTCCGGACGGGCGTCGTTGCTCAATGCGGAGGCTATAAGCAATTCCCTGCCGGCATCTCCCTTGCCCCCCGCATAAACCTCCTCGACGACCATTTTGTTTGCCGTAAGCGTGCCGGTCTTATCCGAGCATATGTATGTGACACTGCCCAATGCCTCAACGGCAGGGAGTTTCCTTATGAGGGCGTTATGCCCGACCATCTTCCTTGCGCCGAGCGCAAGCGAAATCGTTACGACCGCAGGCAGGGCCTCCGGGATGGCGGCCACTGCAAGGGAGACCGCCGTAAGGAACATCCTCACCGCGGGCTCGCCCCTCAGGAGCCCGGCAAGGAACACTATCGCACATATGGCAAGGACGATGAGGGCAAGTCTCTGGCCGAACCTTTTAAGTTTCCTCTGTAGCGGCTTCCTTGCCTCGTCCACCGTCTCAAGCATTGCGGCTATCTTGCCGAGCTCGGTCTCCATGCCGGTGGCCGCAGAAACCCCTTTTCCCCTTCCGTAGGTGACGATTGTGCCCTTGTATGCCATGTTCCTTCTGTCGCCTAAGGGGAGGTGCTCGTCGTGAAGCGGCCCTGTGCGCTTCTCTACCGGGACGGACTCCCCTGTC
>CAZPPU010000018.1:0-15432 GCA_964588515.1 uncultured Nitrospirota bacterium | reverse complement strand
GCCCAAAGACGGCTTCATCGAGACTCCTCGGGGGCAACACTGCCGTTTCCGGGCCGATAAGCGCAGAGACCACGCCTACGGACATCACAGCCGCCATGAGAAGATATGTATTCTGCCAGCCTATCCGGTCGCTTAGTATGAGCGCAAGCGCGCCCGATACAAGCAGTGCAACCCGGTAGCCTGTGACGAACACCGCAACCCCGAAGCCCCTTTCTTTTTCCCTCAGGATGTCCGTCCTGTACGCATCCACGACTATGTCCTGAGAGGCCGAGGAAAAGGCCGTAAAAAGGGCGAAGACCGCAAGCGCCAAAGGCACGGCGGAGGGCGGGCTAAAGGCCATCGCGATGATTCCGAGCATCAGGCTTATCTGTGTTATGACCATCCATCCCCTCCGTCTTCCCAACCACGGGGGGACGAACCTGTCCATGAACGGAGACCATAGGAACTTAAGCGTATAGGGCATCCCGACGAGGACGAATATGCCGATGGTTTTTATGTCCACCCCGCTTACGCTCAGCCATGCCTGAAGCGTCCCGCCTGTAAGCGCAAGCGGAAGCCCGGAGGAAAAACCCAAAAGCGCGGTAACAGCAACCCGCCGGCTTTTTAATGCCTCAAGATATGGCGAGATATCAAATCTCATAGCGAACCCTGACCGGCAGTCTCCCTTCAAACTCCGCCTTTCCTGTCAGGCAGTCAAGGACAGCTCTTTCGGCCTCCGGGCCGGCCTCATAAGCCGCAATAAGGGCGTCCGCCTCTTTGAAATGCCCGAGGACATAAGGACATCCGAAAGAGACGAGGGCAGAGAGCCCCCCCGATATCAGGCGTTTTATGCGCCTTATCTCGGAGGACGAAAGCCCTGAAGTCCCCTTCCACGCCTTTGCCTCGGTGTATACGGCAATGAGGGTAGTTTTACCCTCCCCCGAGCTTATACCTTTAAGAATGGAGTTTTTATAAAGGCCGGGCTCTCCTATAAAGACAACCCTTATATCCCTTAGAGAAAGCGCAGGCGGCAGGCCTTTAAGAAGAGTTATGGATTTGCGTCTTATCAATGTGGAAAGCGCCTCATGCCTTTTAAAATCAGGCCCTGTGCCTTTTCTAAAGACCTGCTTTGCTCTGAGGCGAAAGATGCGTCTTAAAGAAAGACCTATCCGTTCCTCGGTTAAGAGACCTGTTTTAATTGCATCTTTGAGTCCTCTCACCGCCTCTCCCGGGTCTTCGGGATGAAGGAGTATATCGGCGCCGGCCCTAATGCATTCCGTATGAAGGTTTTTAATGCCCTTTAATGCGCCCATGTTGAGCGCATCCGTGAGCACGACCCCTTTAAAGCCTAACTTTCCTCTTAATAGACCGGTGATTATCTTCCGGGAGACGGTGGCAGGCACGGAGTCCAAAGCAGGCACAAGGAGATGGCCGACCATGATGCTTGAGACGCCCGCGCTTACAGCCTCCTTAAAAGGCGGCAGGTCTTGAGCATAAAGCGCGCGAAGAGACTTCCCGACGACAGCCTGCGCAATGTGCGAATCTATGGCCGTATCCCCGTGTCCGGGGAAGTGCTTTGCGGAACATGCAAGCCCCGGGCCTTCAAGCGCCCTGATGTATTCCTTCCCAAACCATGAGACGGTCTTTGGGTCGTCCGAGAACGCCCTCGTGCATATTATGGGGTTTCGGGGGTTTCTGTTTACATCCAACACCGGGATAAGTGCGAGGTTTATGCCTGTATAAACGGCTTCCTCCCTTACGGCCTTGAGAGCGGCCCGAAGAAGGGAGGTATCCGGGGCGGAGTCCGCTCTCCCATTTCGGATGGCCGATGCTATAGCCATTTGACAGGGAAATACGGTCATCCCCTCGACCTGCCCGGCCACGCCTTTTTCTATGTCCGAGGCGATTATGAGCGGAAGCGGGCTTTCCGATTGCAGTTCCGAGATGAATTTTTTGAGCGGCCCTGCCTTGCCTCCGAAGACTACGAAACCGGAGATGCCTTTCTTGACGAGTCCGAGGAGCTTTCTTCTATAAGATGCGGAGGTTATCAGAGGGCCGTCGAGCCTTCCGACGATAAGCCCATAGAGCAGACTTTCGAGGGGCATCCCGGAAGTTTACCCGAAGACCCGCTTGAATATGAAGTCCACATGCCGCATGTAGAGGCCCGGGTCGAATGCGGCGTTTATCTCCTTGGGGCCGAGGTGTTTCCTCACTTCTTTGTCCTTGAGAAGGAGGGTTTTAAAGTCCGTTTTCTTTTTCCAGCTCTCCATCGCAACCCTCTGGACCACGGCATATGCGGACTCACGGCTAAGGCCCTTCTCTATCAGTGCATGGAGGACCCTCTGGGAGTTATAAAGCCCCCTGCTCAGGGCCATGTTTTCTTTCATCCTTCCGGGATAGACATGGAGGCCATCGAGCATCCCGTTAAGCCTCACGAGCATGTAGTCAAGGAGTATGGCGCTATCGGGTATTATGACGCGCTCAACGGATGAGTGCGAGATGTCCCTTTCGTGCCATAGGGCGATATTTTCGAGCGAGGCTGAGGCATTCGCCCTTACGACCCGCGCAAGGCCGGAAAGGTTTTCTGCGCCTACCGGGTTTCTCTTATGCGGCATTGCGGAACTGCCCTTTTGTCCGGCGGTGAAAGGCTCTTCGGCCTCCAAGACCTCGGTGCGCTGAAGGTGCCGGAGTTCGAGAGCGCATTTTTCGACCGAGGCCGCAATAAGCGCAAGCGTAAGAAGGTATTCGGCATGCCTGTCCCTCTGGACGACCTGCGTTGAGACGGGCTCCGGGCTAAGGCCGAGCCTTCTGAGGGCCCTTTGCTCTATATCGGGCGGGATGCTCGAAAATGTCCCGACCGGGCCCGAGAGCTTCCCTACGCTTATCAGGGCCTTGGCCCGCTTTATGCGGTTGAGGTTCCGCCTTGCGTCCTCGTAAAAAAGGGCCGCCTTAAGGCCGAATGTCATCGGCTCGGCATGTACGCCGTGCGTCCTTCCCATGCACGGCGTGTGCTTGTGCTTAAGGGCTAAGGCCTTCAATGTCGCCATGAGGCTTTTAATGTCTTTTATGATTATCTCCGCGGCCTCCCTCATCTGGAGGGCGAGCGCGGTGTCGAGCACATCGGACGATGTAAGCCCCTTGTGTATGAAGCGGGATTCCGGCCCGACATGTTCGGCCACGGATGTGAGGAATGCGATGACATCGTGTTTTACGACGGCCTCTATCTCCTCTATCCGTTTTAAATCGAAACCGGCCTTCTTCTTTATGACCTCGTATGCGTCATATGGTATTGCGCCCGTCTCGGCCCATGCCCCGCAGACGGCAAGCTCCACATCGAGCCACTTCCGGTATTTGTTTTTCAGCTCCCAAACGCCGCCCATCCGGGGCAGTGTGTATCGCTCTATCATAAAGCCCTCCTTACGGTCTTAAGTATATAGCAGAGTTTGCACCGAGGGCAAGAACCACTTTGCGGGAGTTTGACAAAAAGGGCGCAAGAAAATATAATTTTATATAACCCCTAAAGGAGGAACCGATGGCCGAAGGCATGATAGAAGTTACTACCGCCACTTGGGATAAGGAAGTGCTCGGGGCCGACGGGCTTGTGATGGTCGACTTCTGGGCGGTCTGGTGCGGCCCCTGCAGGATGATAGCGCCGACCGTCGAGGACCTCACAAAGGAGTACGCAGGCAAGCTGAAGGTGGCAAAGCTCAACACCGACGAAAACCCGGATGTGGCAAGCAAATACAAAATTATGGGCATACCCACGATAATGTTTTTCAAAAACGGCCAGCGGATGGACCAGGTGGTCGGGGCGGTGCCCAAGGGACAGCTCAAATCCAAGATAGATTCCCTCCTCGCATGACCCCAATATGCCGGTGGCGCTGACCCCTGCGGGCTGGTTATATTCAAAGGCGATAGTCCTGCTTGTATGTCTGGCGCTCTTTGCCTCATGCGGCAGGAAGACCTCGCTTAAGGCCGGAGACAGGGCGCCGGAGTTCAGCCTGAGGGACATGGCCGGGAAGGCCGTAAGCCTCTCGGACTACAGGGGCAGGGTCGTGGTCGTTGAGTTCTGGGCCTCTTGGTGCGAGCCGTGCAGGCTCGCCATACCGGAGATGAATTCCATTTACAAGAAATACAAAGACAGGGCCGTGCTCCTTGCAATCTCCGTGGACCGGGACATATCCGATGTAGCGCCGGTCGTCAAGGAAGAAAAGATTCTCTACCCTGTCCTCTTCGACGACATGGATGTGAACAGGGCCTATAGGGTAAGCGCGGTGCCCTCGACATTCCTCATAAACAAAGCAGGCCGGATTGCGAAGGTGCACAAGGGCTATTCGCCCGAAACGGCAAATGAAATTTCAAAGGCCGTAGAGGGACTTCTTTAGTGTTCGAGGTCCTTGGCGAAAAACTCCAGGCCGTATTCAAGAAGCTCAAGGGCAGGGGGGTGCTGAGGGAAGACGATGTTTCAGCCGCGCTCAAGGAAGTGAGGGTTGCGCTCCTTGAGGCCGATGTCAATTTCAAGGTCGTAAGGGACTTTACGGCAAAGGTCGGGGAGAAGGCCGTCGGCAGGGATGTGCTTGAAAGCCTCACCCCGGGCCAGCAGGTCGTAAAGGTCGTCCACGACGAGCTGACGGAACTCTTAGGCTCCTCAGTCTCCAATATTCGCCTCTCCCCGAACCCTCCTACGGTGATAATGATGGTCGGGCTCCACGGCAGTGGAAAGACGACCACCGCGGCCAAGTTAGCCCTGCTTTTCAAACACGAAGGCAGAAGGCCCATGCTCGTTGCCGGCGACCTTCAGAGGCCCGCGGCCATAGACCAGCTCGTCGCCTTGGGCAAGCAGGCGGGCGTGCCCGTCTTCCACTCCAAGAACGAGAAGGACCCGGCAGTGCTCTCAGGAGGGGCCCTCAAGCAGGCAAGGCTCGACGGAAGGGACATCCTCATACTGGATACCGCAGGGAGGCTCCACATAGACGAGGAGCTGATGGACGAGCTCCGGAGAGTAAGAGAAAAGGTCCAGCCATGGGAGACCCTCTTTGTGGCGGATGCGATGACCGGACAGGATGCGGTCAATATAGCCAAAGGGTTTAACGACGCAATCGGGATAGACGGGATAATACTTACGAAGATGGACGGCGACGCAAGGGGCGGCGCCGCACTTTCCGTAAAGGCCGTTACAGGCAAACCCATCAAGCTCATAGGCACGGGCGAAAAATTGGATGCGCTTGAGCTCTTCCACCCGGAAAGGGCCGCAGGCAGAATCTTGGGGATGGGCGATGTCTTGGGCCTCGTCGAGAAGGCACAGAAGGCATTCGACCTGAAAGAGGCCGAGAGGCTTCAAAAGAAGATGGTCTCCGAGACTTTCAGCCTCGAAGACCTAAAGGAACAACTGAAAAAAGTAAGGGGCATGGGCCCGCTCGAAAGCCTCCTTGGAATGATACCGGGCATGGGCAAGCTCAAGGGCCTTAAGGTAGATGAGCGGGAATTCGTACGGATAGAGGCCATTATAAATTCCATGACCCCGGCGGAAAAGACAAACGCCTCAATAATAAACGGAAGCAGGCGGAGGAGAATCGCTCAGGGAAGCGGCACCACCGTTACGGATGTAAACAGGCTCCTAAAGCAATATATCGAGATGAAAAAAATGATGAAGGCCCTCAAGCAGGGCAAAATGCCGAAGTTTATGGGGTTTTAGCTGCGAACTCTTGTATATTCTTCATCGGCAACTGTAAGACAACCAGACAGTAAATCAAGAGAGTAATCTTTAAGCACTTTTCTCAAAACCCTTTCGACTGCAAACTTCCCTTTCCCTTTAGGCCTGAGAAGTAAAATGCCGGGATGACTTTTAGGTGGGAATTTTCTTATATCCGAAAAATCCGTGTCTAAGGTGATAAAGAACCGTTTCGCAGCACACACCTTCTCCCATATCGCATTATCACTACTACCTGATAAGCCTTCATCCGTTACCCTATCTACTTCATGACCATATTCTTTAAGTATAGCTACATGCAGTAACCCAAGATTTTCATCCAGCTTGACCTTCATCTAAGTGGTAAGAGTTCTTCCTCTTTTGCAAGTTCAGCCGCATAAACTATTGCTGCCTTGACATCGTCCAGCGTTAAGGGGGGGTACTCGGAGACTATTTCTTCGGGAGTTGCTCCTTCGGCAAGGTTATCGAGGATTACCGTTACCATGATGCGCGTCCCCTTTATGCAGGGCTTTCCATGACATACGGCAGGGTCTATCGTTATCCTATTTAGTAATTCAGGTTTCATTTGTATCTCCTTTGCACTGATTTTGAAATTCTTCTCCCTATTCAGTCTGCCCCGGGTTCAGCGCCTCTCTCAGGGCCTTCCCGACCTTGAACCGAATGGCCTTTTTCCCGGGGACATCCACCGACTCGCCGGTCTTCGGGTTTCTGGCCTTCCTCGGCCCCCTTTCCTTGAGCCTGAAGTTCCCGAAGCCCCTTATCTCGACCTTCTCGCCTTTTTGGAGTGCTTCCTTGATGCTGTCGAAGACCGTGTCGATGACTATCTCGGTCTGTTTGAGGGTAAGGCCCTCGCTCTTTTCGGAAATCTTCTCTATAAGTTCCGACCTCGTCATAAAGACCTCCTAAGGAGTCATCATGTATTTTACTTTCATGGAGGGTATGACCTCCATGAACTGCCCGGGGAGCTTCCCCCGGAGCAGGTCTATTACCGTGAATTTAGTTTCCTTGCTTACGACCTCCGGCTCGCCCTTGATCCCTGCGAGCCTTGCGGCAAGAGCGATTGCGTCTTCGATGTTCCCGAGCTCATCTACGAGCCTGAGCTCGGCCGCATGCCTGCCGGTGAATATCCTTCCATCGGCAAGCTCTCTCACGGTCTCGACCGGAAGCTTCCTACCCTCCGCAACCGCATTTATGAACTGCGAATGCACATCGTCGAGGACGGCCTGAAGGATTTCCCTTTCTTCCTTCCCCATCGTCCTGAACACGGTGGCCATGTCCTTGTGCTTTCCGCTTTTGATGACCTCGGTCTTTACGCCTATCTTGCCCATGAGACCTTCTATGTTGGGTATCTCCATTATCACACCTATAGAGCCGGTGATGGTACCCGGGTTTGCGATGACCTTCGTTGCCGGCGAAACGATGTAATAGCCGCCGGAGGCCGAAACGGAACCCATCGAGGCAACGACCGGCTTTGAGGCGGCGGCCTTCTTGACCTCCTCGTATATCTCCTGCGACGGGGCGACGGCCCCGCCCGGACTGTCCACCCGGAGGACGATTGCCTTTACGGATGGCTCCTTCGCATATTTTTTCAGCTCTTCGATGGCCTCCTTGGATTCCATTATCGGCCCTTCTATGCGGATAAGGGCGACCTTGTCTTTGAGGGGCGATTTCTCGCTCAGGGCTATGAGCGCGCTTATGAGCATGAGGACCAGGAGGAGGATTACTCCTGCTATGCAGAGCTTTTTCACTGGGCCCCTCTCACATTTTTCATGCTGAGGCCTATCTTTCTGTTTTCGACATCCACTTTTATAATCCGGCACCATATCTCGTCGCCCTCGTTTATCCGGCCCACCTCCGAGACCTCGGATGCGTAAACAAGGCCCTCGACCTCGCTGTCAAGGAGGGCGAAGAGCCCGAAATCGGTCCTCTTGAGGACCTTGCAGGGGAGTTCCTCGCCGAGCCTGAACCTCTGGGTTATTTCCCCGAGCCACGGGTCCGGCTTGAGTTGTCTCATGCCGAGGGCTATTTTTTCCTTATCCGGGTCTACATTGAGGATGACGGCATCTACCTTCTGCCCCTTTTTCAGGATTTCCGACGGGTGCTTGATGTGCCGGGTCCATGAGATATCGGATATATGGAGGAGGCCGTCCACGCCTTCCGGCAGGCCTATGAAAGCGCCGAAGTCCGTAAGCCCTCTTACCTTTCCGGTTATGACCTGCCCGGCCCTATACCTTTCGGCCACCAACTGCCATGGGCTCGGCTTGAGCCTCCTTATGCTCAGGGAAAGCCTTCTTTCGGCCTTATCCACCTTGAGCACGAGCGCCTCGACCGCCTCGCCCGGGGAGAGGTGCTTCGAGGGGTGCTTGGGCCTCGGGGACCAATCCATCTCGGAGACATGGACAAGCCCTTCGAGGCCTTCTTCGACTTCGATGAATGCGCCGTAATCCATTATGCTTGCGACCCTGCCGCTTACCTTGGAGCCGGGCGGGTATTTCTCGTCCACGGCGCTCCACGGGTCGGGCCTTTTCTGCTTGTACCCCAATGTAACCTTGCCGGTTTCGGCATCGTACTTGAGGACCACCACCTCTATCTCGTCTCCGACCGCGAAGTGCTCGGTGGGGTGTGCTATCCTTCCCCATGAGATGTCGGATATGTGAAGGAGGCCGTCTATGCCGCCCAGGTCCACGAAGGCCCCGTAATCGGTGATGTTCTTGACGGTGCCTCTCATGAGGGCCCCTTCCCTGAGTTCCGTGAGGGTCTTTGCCCTCATCCCCTGCCGCTCCTCCTCCATGAAGGCCTTCCTCGAGACTATGACATTGGACTGTCTGTTGAGTTTGAGTATCTTGAAGCTCGACTTAAGGCCGACGAAGGGGTCGAGGTCCCTGACCGGTTTCAAGTCTATATGCGAGGCCGGAAGGAACGCCCTTACCCCGGATATGTCCACGAAGAGGCCGCCCTTGGTCTTTCCGGTGATTACCCCTTCAAGCGGGAGGTTTTCCCTCAGGCTCGTCTCGATTGCGCCCCATGCCTTTATCTTAGAGGCCCTTTCCTTGGAAAGCATAAGGACGCCCTCGGCGTCCATCATCCTTTCGACATAGACCTCCACCGGGTCGCCGGGCTTAAGCGCGCCTAACTCCGCGGGTGAAAACTCCTCCTTGGACACGACCCCGTCGGCCTTATACCCGACATCCACAATCACGCTGTCGGGCTTTACGGCCACCACCTTGCCGGTGAGGATTGTGCCCGGCTCTATCCCGTGGAATGTCTCGGCATAGAGTTTTTCGAGTTCGTTAAGGTCCATGCTGAAAGCCCCTCCTATATCCCCTTAATCTTTTTTCCCACTTCTTTTATAATCCAATCCGGGGTCGAGGCCCCGGCGGTTATGCCGACCCTCTGGGCGCCCTCAAACCACCCGTCCTTAATCTCGGAGGCGGTCTCTATATGGTATGTGGGGACGCCGAGCGACCTTGAGAGGTTTGCAAGCTGTGTTGTGTTTGCGCTGTTTTTGCCGCCCACAACGACCATTACATCCACCCTCTTGGCCATATCCCCGGTCTCCTTGAGCCTGAGGGCCGTGGAATTGCATATAGTATTATATACTTTTATTTCCTTTGTTTCTTCAACCGCCTTGGAAACGAGCCTCTTAAGGGCATCCACAGGCTGAGTGGTCTGAACGACGATGCCGACCCGGCCCTTTAATGGCGGGAAAGGACTCTCCGGCCCGACTACCGTTGCGCCCCTGCCCGCATAGCTCACGATGCCCTCGACTTCCGGGTGTTTTTCGTCGCCTAAGATGACGACCCGATAGCCCTCTTCTTTAAGGAGTTTAGCATACTGCTGGGCCTTTTTAACAAACGGGCATGTGGCGTCCACTATCTCCATGCCCGCCTTCCGGAGCCTCTGCATCGTCCGCACGGAAACCCCGTGCGTCCTTATTATGACCGCCCTGACCTCCTTGCCCCGGAGTTCGGCGGGGTCGCCCACAGGCACAACCCCGGCCTCCTTCAGTATCTCTATCACCTGCGGGTTGTGGATGAGGGGGCCCAGTGTGAATACCCCGCCTTTTTTCTTCTTGGCCACATCGAAGGCTATGTCTATCGCCCTTTTTACGCCGAAGCAGAACCCGGCCCTCTTTGCAACTACGGTCTTCATCCCTCAAGCCTCCGGAAGGCAGAAATCAACTCCGAGACGAACTCCTCGTCCTTCTGCCCCTCTTTTATTTTAACAGGCTCGCCGAACCTTACGGTTATCTTTGCCGGCCTTATGAACCTTCCCCCCGGAGGGAGCGCCCGCTCGGTGCCCCTGAGGAGAACCGGGACGACGGCCGCGCCGCTTAGCCGGGCTATGAGGCTCACCCCGCGCTTGAGCTCATTGACCGAGCCCTCCGGCGTCCTCGTGCCCTGAGGGAACATCACTACCACCTCGCCCGCCCTGAGCCTCCTTACCGCCTCCTTGACGGTCGAGGGCATGGGGCCTTCCCGCTTTACCGGGAAGGCAAAAGCCGCAACGAACTTCCCAAGAAGAGGGACTTCCCAGAGGCTCTCCCTCGCTATGAATGTCGCCCTTCTCCGCAAGGCCACTCCCACCGCCCCCGGGTCGAGGTAGCTTGCGTGGTTGGCGATAACGAGCACACCGCCCTCTTCGGGCACCCTTTCTTTGGAAAATATCTCAAGCCTGGTATAGACCTTGAAGAGGAAATAAAATACGCACTTGAATATGCCGTAGCAGGACTTCAAGCCTTTATGGCCTCAAGCATCGTCTTTACGACCTCCTCTATACTCATCTCCGAGGAGTCTATGTAAACGGCGTCCCCGGCCACCCTGAGGGGCGCCATGTCCCTCGATGAATCCCTCCTGTCCCTTTCCATGACATCCTCCGTCGCCCTCTCTATTGTGACGGATACGCCGTTTTTCTTAAGCTGTTCATACCGCCTCTTGGCCCGCACCGGAAGGCTCGCATCCATGTAGAACTTTTTCCATGCCTCCGGGAATACGACGGTCGTCATGTCCCTCCCCTCGGCCACGAGGTCTTCCTCCTGGGCAATAGACCTCTCCTGCGGAAGGAGAAACTCCCTCACCGGCCTCCGGGCCGAAAAGACCGAGGAGTAATGTCCCGCCTCCGGGGTCCTTATCTCCACGGAGACATCCTCCTCGTTTAGAAAGACCCTGCTTTTATCGAATACGACCTCAAGGCCCGTGAGGGCCGCCTTTATCTTTTCGTCCCCGTCCTCCGGGGATATCCCTTTTCTGCGGAGCCCAAGCGCAACGGCCCTGTAAAGCGCGCCCGTGTCGAGGTACCTGAAGCCCAGCATCCCGGCAAGGAGCATGGGCACCCTGCTTTTGCCCGCCCCGGAGGGGCCGTCTATCGCTATGACCGTGCGCAACCTATATCCCCCGGCCGTATGGACATAGACCCTCCGGAGTTACCGGATGAGACCCCTCAGGGTCTCGAAAAACCCGGGGTAGGATATATCCGCGGCCCCGGCGTCTTTTATCGTGGTTATGCCCTCGGAAACGAGGGCCGCTATGGAGAAGGCCATTGCTATCCTGTGGTCGCCCCTGCTGTCCACCTCGGCGCCTTTAAGATGGCCGCCTTTTATGGAAAGACCGTCGGTGTGTTCCTCGACATCCGCGCCCATCCTTTTAAGGCCCTCGGACATCGCCCTTACCCGGTCGGATTCCTTCACCCTGAGCTCGCCCGCCCCCCTTATGGCGGTTGTGCCATCTGCGCAGGCCCCTGCTATGCAAAGGATGGGGAACTCGTCTATGAGCGAGGGGAGGGTCTCGCCTCCTATCTCGATGCCCTTTAAGGCGGCGCTCTTTATATACAGGTCCCCGACAGGCTCGCCCGAGACCTCTTTTAAGTTTTCGGTTTTTATTTCCGCACCCATCTTTTCAAGCGCACTCAAAAGCCCTGTCCGGGTCGGGTTGAGGCCGACCCCCTTGATAAGGATTTCACTGCCCGGGACGATGAGCGCCCCGACTATGAAAAACGCCGCGGAGGAGAAATCCCCGGGCACTGCGATGTCATGCGCCCGGAGTTCCGCCGGGCCTTTTACCGAGACTACGAGTCCTTCCCTGCGGACATCGGCGCCGTATGAAGGGAGCATCCTCTCCGTATGGTCTCTGGACTTAACCGGCTCTGCGACCGCCGTCTCCCCGGAGGCGTAAAGCCCGGCAAGGAGTATTGCGGACTTGACCTGTGCGCTTGCCACCGGCATCTCGTATCTTATGGGGCGGAGCGCGCCTCCCCTTATGGCGAGCGGCGGGTATCTGTCTTCGTCCCTTCCCATTATACGCGCGCCCATTTCTCTTAAGGGGTCAACGACCCTTTTCATGGGTCTTGACCTGAGGGATTCGTCCCCTGTGAGGACCGAAAAAAAAGGGTTCCCGGAAAGTATGCCGCTTAGGAGCCTCATCGTTGTGCCCGAATTCCCGCAGTCTATCGGAGCCGGCGACTCTTTTAAACCGTAGAGGCCCCGGCCCTGTATGATTATTTCCTCCCTGTCTTCGATGTCCACCCCTAGGGCCCGCATCGCATTAAGGGTGCTCATGGTGTCGCCCGCCATGAGGAGGTTCCTTATGACGGAGGTCCCTTCGGCGATAGAGGAAAGCATTACGGCCCTGTGGGATATGGACTTATCCGGAGGGGGGGCGACCTCTCCCCTCAGTCTTTCCGCCCTGCCTATCTCGACCCTCAAGCCCTCATCCTCTCCCTGAGTGTTTGCGCCCGCTTGAATTCCCTTTCGAGAGAGCCCCTGTCTTCCTTTTTGAGATATGTCTTCAGCCGCAGAAGGTTTGCCGTATAAAGGTCTATGTGCCTGAGAAGGTTTTTTTTGTTTTGAACGGCTATATCGGCCCAGAGTCCGGAGGGGCTTCCTGCTATGCGGGTCGTATCCCTGAAGCCCGGGCCCGCAAACCCGATTAATGATTCATCCACATCCGCCACCGTGTTTACGAGCGCATAGGCAAGGAGATGCGGGAGATGGCTTACGAGGCCGTAGACCCTGTCGTGCTCTTCGGGGGGCATTTCCCTTACGGTAGAGCCGAGGGCCTTCCAGAGCGCATTGACCTTCCTCAGGGCTGGGCCTTTTGTCTTTTTTGTCTTTGAGACGATGCAGAGCGCGCCCTTAAAAAGCCCCGGGTCTGCGGCTTCTATTCCGCTTCGGTTTCCGCCTGCAATGGGATGCGCGCCTACGAAATACACCCCTTTAGGCATAAGCGTTTCGAGTCTATAGGTGAGTCTTCCTTTTACGCTCCCCACATCCATCACTATTGCGCCTTTTTTAAGAGATGGTCTTATTTTCTTAGTCAGGTCGAGGAACGCACCGGGCGGTGTGGCAAGGACTATCAAATCCGCATCCTCGCATGCCTTAGCCGGGTCGAGCTCGTACGAATCTATGATGCCTTTTCGTTTTGCGCGCTTTAGGTTTTCTTTTTTTCTTCCAAAGCCGGTGATAAACCTTGTAAGTCCCTGCCTTCTCAAGGCCATGGCAAGGGACGCCCCTATGAGGCCCACACCGAGGATGGCCGTTTTATTAAAATAGGGTTTCATTTTTTTTGTTTACCCCAAAAGATACCGCACAGACCGCAGACTCATTCCCTCTTTAAGAAGAATCTCTGCTTCTTTAAGGGAATCGTCGGCCTGCCTAAGTCTGTATCGAATCAGGTCGAGTAATTCTTCCTTCATACGGCAACACCTTCGCGATATATGGTTTTTATAAATACTGATTCCCTGAGAGGGCTGTTTCTCAACGTATCCGTGCTGACTGCAATGGGCATAATAATCATATCTTCGGGGAATCCCGCTTCCCATGCGCATTCGCTTATATATTTCTCCAGAGAATGGTCAAGTTGCTCTACAACAACAAGCACATCAAGATCTGAATACTCAGTGGCATCTCCTCTTGCCCTTGAGCCAAATGCCCTGATTTCATAAACCCTTGCCCTTTGCGATACGAGGGATTTGAATTTATCCAAAACCTTAAGCTCTTTTTCCTGCATTTGAAGCCTTCTGAATTTTGAATGATTCAATATTCGTATTGTTGACAATAATATAGTTGCCTTTTAAAGGACCACCCTCGCTAAACAAAATTATACCGGACAGCTTATCTAAATTCCTGTCGCCACTTTCAAAAAAATTTGATTCGCCTCTGAGATTGGTAAAAAGCTGTTTGGGAGAATACCAAAAAGGGATTCTGCACACTAAGTAATTTGCGCCTTGTGATTTTGCTTCCTTCACCATGGGCACCATTTGCTTGCCCCTTGAATTAGTTCTGTCTTTAAAAAGCCAGCTTTTTATATCCTCTATATCGTCAGGTTTGAAATGTTCAGGCCGGCTACAATATTGCCCCTTCTTAATCAAGATCCGAACCGTGCCTGTGTCAAGTCTTATCTGTAAAGACGACCTTTTGCGGTTATGGCGTTCTAAGATTTTAGTAGCCTCTATCATTCGTAGTCTATCCCTAATATATTTTTCGATTATGCAAAGATATTTCTCAAGGTCTTTGTAGTGTAGTCCTTCCACTTCGAGTATGCAAATATGATATCTGTTGGAGTATTCTTTAGCTATCTCATCAAACCGTTCATTGACTTTAGCAGGAACTTCTTGGAGAACCTCGCCGCATTTGTCTTTGACCTCAAAATAAATACTTTTGTTATCAACTTTAGCTTCATAGTCCGGTTTCTCTTTTTGGTTTATTACAGACTCATATCCGACAACATTAATTCCGAGCACCTTATGCAAAAGATGGAAGGCTTCAAGTTCGGCTAACAGCGCATGTAGTTGAACACCAGAGTTTGTTTGGAGGTTTTTTAAAAGCGCACTGCTATTTGTCACATTTCCGGAAAACTCTTTAAAGTAGTCTAAAAATTCTCTCGTAGTGTCATTTAAAAACCCCATTTTTTGCAGGTTTAGAATTTCAGACATATCATATGCCTTTATATCTTTCCCCGCTGCCTTGCAATCAGCTGTCATTCTATAATTCAGAAGGCAGCAGTGCGAACCTTTTGTTCTGCCTTGTCCTATAGACCTTGAAATCCCTATGGTCCAGCGTAAAGACGGTGTGAACTTTCTCCATCTCCGCCGCCACAACGAGCGAGGCATCTGCCAAATCCATAGGCAGGCTCTGATATGTCTTCATCAGCTTCCTGCACTCCATAAGCTGGTCGCCGTCTATGCGACAAATCCTCAGCCCTCCCTGCTCTATGAACTCCCAGAGAGCATCCTGCACCTTCCATGAAAAACCGAGGAGATAAAACGACTCCGTAAGAACGGGAATCGTCGTGATAAGCGGGCTTTTAAATTTTCCGAACAGTTCAAGACATATGTTGTGGTAATTGTCGTTTTTATCGAAGGAGGCGACTATCGGCCCCGTATCTATAAGTATCAATGCCTTCTTTTAAACCTTTCCCTCAATATCTCTTCGTACCGAACTCCCAGGTCGCCACTGCCGCTACCCGAGCATTTCGCTATAAGGTCCTTTATGAGCTCATAATAGCTTTTCCTCTTCTTTGCATCCAGAGGCATGCAGTATTCCTTTATCGATTTTTTAACGACCTCGCTCTTAGTGGTCCCGTAAAGCCTCGCCGTTTTCTCAAGCAACTTCTCTGTCTCTTTATCCAGTCTGACGCTTACAGGCATATCTGCCTCCTCTTAATATAGTACCAACTTGCAACACGATAGCCGATTCGTGTCACTCCTCTCCCTTGAAGGGGCTTATCTCTATCTCCCTCCCCACGGCT
>CAZPPU010000017.1:11003-16466 GCA_964588515.1 uncultured Nitrospirota bacterium | reverse complement strand
GGTATTGACATACTAGACCACGCACGCCCCGGGATGCGCCCGGCGTAAGGCGGTAACCTCGTCCGGTTTGATCATGTTCGCCATGGGGCAGCCCGCGCTCAAGTCCGGCAGGAGCACGGTCTTTTCCGGGGAAAGTATGGAAGCGCTTTCGGCCATGAAGTTCACCCCGCAAAAGACGATGACATCGCATGCGATGGACTGTGCCCTCCTTGAAAGCTCAAGCGAGTCGCCGACGAAGTCGGCCATGTCCTGAACCTCGTCCCTCTGGTAGTTGTGGGCGAGGATTATCGCACGCCTTTCCCCCTTGAGCCTAAGAATCTTTTCCCTGAGGATGTCCGGCACTAAAACGAGTGCGTCTCTCTGGTGTTGGTGAAAAGAAAGGTTCCGTCCTCTAATATCACCTTGAAGATGGGGGTAACATCCCGGGCGGTCGCTTTGATAGGCCCGACCGAGCCCTTGGAAGGTTTTATATCATAAAGAGACATCACCCTTTTGACATACTCCGAGGTCTCTTTTATGGGCGGTATTGCGCCGAATTTCTCCACATGCTCCGGCCCTGCGTTATATGCGGCGAGGGCAAGCCTGACATCCCCGAACCGCTCGATGAGACGCTTGAGATATCTTGTGCCGCCGTCTATGTTCTGCTCCGGGTGGAAGGGGTTCCGGACGCCCAAGAGCGCGGCGGTAGTGGGCATCAACTGCATGAGGCCGATTGCGCCTTTCTTTGAGACGGCCCACGGGTTGAAGTTCGACTCCGCCTTTATGACCGCATACACGAGGTCGCAGTCCATGCCGTATCTGTCGGCCGCATCCCTGATGGCGTCGTCATAAGTCCTGACGGGGGTCTTGGCCTTTGCCCGGGATTTGGAAGACGGCTTGGCGACCTTTACCGCGCTTCCTTCCTGCCTGAGCGCCTTGCCTTCCCTTGTAGGCGTATCCGTGTAGCATACGACGCCGGATTCGTCCACATACTTGTATATCTCGGCCCCTGCCGGGCCGCCGGCCAAACCTGCAAAGAGCATTATAATAAGCGCCCTTCTCAGCACAAAACCATATTACCACTAAAACCCATGTCTGTCAACGGTTTATGAACACCCGCCCCCCCGCTTTATATGAAACACTGGGGGTCTTCGGCGAGGAAATCTCCGGTGCGGGCGTAGGCTATGGCCCTACAGCCCCTGCAAACAGACCACCGGAGAGGTTGCACCTTTCGGTCAAATGCCACTGGATGAAGAACTCGTATTCGGCAGGCCGACCGCCTGCGTTCAGCTCTTTCACTTGCGGCACGGCCTTACCGGAGCGTCCTTCAGCGCCCGTTTGATGCCCTCAAAAAACGCGGCTTCCTTTTGGAGGGCCTCTTTGCCGATTGCGCTTTTCATCTTCTCACCCCCTTTCCGGTTAAATCCTATCAGAGCGGCGGGGAATGTCAATTGTGGTAAACTATTTTCCGGACGGGGCGTGGCGCAGCCTGGTAGCGCACCTGCTTTGGGAGCAGGATGTCGGAGGTTCGAATCCTCTCGCCCCGACCAGATGAAAGGAAACTTTCGGCCCTAAAAAGTGGCCATGCTCCCTCCTGCTAAATCACCTAATCAGCAAAAACCTATCTTATGACTGCCCTCAGTATCTTCAGGGCGAGACGCAGCTTGTGTTCATCGGCAGTTCGGGCAAAACTCTGAAGGGCATCTTTGAGTCCTTTGCCGCTTACCTCATGCCCGAAATCAAACATCTCCCACATTTCTATTTTAAGGGCATTGGCAAGTTTTATTAGCATCTCGAGGGTGGGATTTTCCGTGCCTCTCTCCATGCGGCTTAAATAATTCGTGCTTGTACCAGCCTTTTCAGCAAACTTTTCTTGGGATAATCCCATACTTTTCCTCAGTTCTTTAAGCCTGAGCCCTATCAGCCTCTTTTCATCCATATCTCGTCTCCTTCTATAGTGACTTTTAGGGAGATGAAATATGAACGACCCAACAAGAATATTTTTATTGATATTTAGTTCCCATCGGGTATAATATAATGCCTGATAAGGTTATTGCCGTTAACAAATTATACCTGTTACATATATTGAGGTGGAATTCCGTGAATGGTCGCACCTATATTGTTGCAACAATTAGACAATGGAACATCCATGCTTTCAATAAGGTAATCTTGAAATACCCGGGGGAGTGGCACCTGATTACACAAGCCGCTGATTTATCGAGAGAGTTGGTTCAGAGGCTAAAACCCCGGTATATTTTCTTCCCACACTGGAACCACATTGTACCTCGTGAAGTTCTTGAACAGACGGAATGCGTGTGTTTCCATGAAACAGATTTGCCTTATGGCCGGGGCGGGAGTCCCATTCAAAACCTCATTGCTAAGGGACATAAAGAAACCAAGATCTCTGCCATAAAAATGATCGAAAAACTTGATGCTGGACCTATCTATCTCAAAAGACCTCTTGTCCTTGAAGGTTTAGCTGAAGAGATATTTATCAGGGCGTCTATGGTAGTTTCGTATATGATTCTGTAAATCGTCACAAACGAACCTGAACCAAAAGAACAGGAAGGGGTGCCGGTTATTTTCAACCGGCGCACTTCTGACCAGAGCGAAATCCCTATCGGGGTGGAAACTCTTCAGCAGCTATTTGATCATATTCGCATGTTGGATGCCAGCGGATATCCATGTGCCTTTCTTCGATACGGGAACTTTAGAATCGAAATCACACGCCCTGCTCTTCGAACACATGCCATTGAAGCCGATATTAGTATTGCCCTGGATGTAAAAGGCAACTACTAATGATAGACATATCGCGGTTTTCCAAGGTCCTAACTGTATTTGCACACCCGGATGACGAGACCCTTGCTGCTGGCGCCACGATTTCAAAACTAACAAGATTAGGGGCAGATATTCATGTTGCAATTCCTGCTACGGGTATATATAGCCGCCGCAACAAGCAAGGCAGGACTTCGATGGATTCAGACCTAATAGAATTGCGAAATAATTGTCAAAAGGCATTGAAAGCCATTGGGATAGCTTCCCCTCATATCTATCTTGGAAACTTTCCTGACAATGAGATGGACAAACATACTCTTCTTGAGGCGGTTCATTGGATAGAGGGAATAATTGCAGAGGTTAAACCCTATCTGATTCTGACCCACCACAGGTATTGCACGAACATTGACCATCAATATTGCCATGAGGCTGTCGTAGTGGCAACTAGGCCTGTCGCCAATAATCATGTGCCTGTCTTATGCGGCGAAGTTCCCAGCAGTACCGGTTACCTCCGGCCCGTGAACTGGGAACCCAACCTGTATATCGAAGTCACCGAAGAGGACATCGAACGGAAAATAAAAGCAATGGAAACATATATCGGAGAAGCAAGACCTGATCCACATCCACGGTCTAAAGAAGTGCTAAAAGCCATGGCAAAAGTACGGGGCTCAGAGTCAGGTTTTTTATTAGCAGAAGCATTTATGATCCAGAAAATATTCGGGTAGGAAAATCGAATTCTAATCGTTCTGTGGTCAGTCAATTGGGTATTCTGTTCAAGGGGAGGACATTAAGAACATTGTGGATGCCTTTCCTTCTGAAAAAATGTAAAATATGTCTATATGCGAGGAGGTGATAGTGATGGAGATAGCTCCGGGAATTGTCATTGACGAAAAAGTGCGTTTCGGAAAGCCCGTGATATTGGATGTCCGGGATTGTGGGCTTAGGGGGAAAAGCGATGAGGATGTATTCAAGTTTGCCCAAAGGGAAGGGGCAATAGTATTAACCGCCGATTTGGGATTCGGCAACATCTTACATTATCCCCTTGGCAGTCACCCGGGCATCGTCATAGTACATTTTCCAAACGAAGTGCCTACCGTTGAACTGAACCGCCACATACTCGCCTATCTTTCTGCTATATTCCCTTGCAAGCCATTGTTTGGTCGAGACGATGAGGTCGTCCGTGTCGTCTCCCTGAAGGTTCTCCTTTACATAGACGACCTCGATGCCGTGCTTTCTGAACTCATGCCGGTAATACCCGGCCTCGTCGTTGTCGAGCCTGCCGAATCGTGAAATGTCGTAGCAGAGGATATGGTTAAAGTTGATGGACTTTGACTTGGCGTCAGAGAGCATCTCAAGGAAGACCTTTCTTCGGTTGACCTCGGTGCCTGTATAAGATTCCCGGTACCATTTAACAATGGCATAGCCATGGGCCTCAGCATAGCGGGTTATCTCGCGTTCCTGTCCTGCGAAGGACTCAACCTGCCGGTTTTCTTCCTCTGTGGATTTTCTGAGATATGCGACTGATAGCTTGACCCCGCTCATCTCAAGACCTCCACCTGCTCTTTGCATATCGGTTCATCTTCCATATCGTCATTGTATCGCTTGATGTAAGCCCGCACAAGCCACTTTGTGAATAGCCTCTCGATTGCCCTTGATGCCTCCGGGTCTTCTCGCCCGTCCCCTCGTATGATTTCCACGCTTGCGATAACAACCGTTCTGTCTCCCATATCCTTTTACCTCCAGAGTTATGCCTCTGAAAATAAAAGGCCCCTTTTGAAGAAAAACGGGGACAAGAGCTTTTGAAGATGATGCCTGCTTTAACCCGATGCCCATGATTCATATACATATAGGCCTCACCACACCCCATAGCGGGGGGAGAGGGAAGTCAAGCTCAATAATGAGCTGTTTAATCGTGGGAAAGCCTTGTTTATTATGTCTATAGAGCGTAAAATACCCCATGCAATCCAATGAATTCATCCCGGTAACTATAGACAAAAGCCATATCACGACCATTGGCGAAAGACTTTATGCCGAGAGCATCGAGTTTGTAAGGGAATTGGCAAACAATGCCTATGATGCGGATGCCGCATTGGTTGAGATTGCTGTCGGGGAGGATTCAATCGAGATTAGGGATAGACAAAGCAAGCTCCTGAGGGATGCGTTTGTGGATAGAGGGTGATGGAATATGTTTAAGGAGGTGTCTATGAAACCATATAATGTTTTTCTTGAAATATCCGGCCCCACGGCTATGTGGACAAGGCCGGATACGGGTGACGCACCAGTAAGCTATCCAGTGCCGCCGTGGTCTGCGGCAAAGGGCATATTTGAGTCAATAGTGCGGATAGCGACCGTTGAGATCGTGCCTATTGCAGTAGAGATCTGCGCACCCCTCGTTTACCACAACTACACGACTAACTACGGCGGCCCTCTGAGGAAAGGCGAGCAAATTAAACAAGGCAACAGCTATCAGCTCCTTGCCACAGTTCTTATCAATGTCTGTTATAGGCTTTATGGAGAAGTTAAAGATATAAACACTCGTCTGCGCCCTCTGTCAGAAAAAGCGCAGTTGCAAGTGAACAAGGGCTGCAATCAGCTTCACGTCTGTCAGGATATGTTCAACCGTCGGGTAGCCAATGGGCAGTGTCACGAAATTCCTTTTCTTGGGTGGAAAGAGTTTGTGCCTGATTATATCGGCCCCTTCCGTGAGAC
>CAZPPU010000017.1:4410-10993 GCA_964588515.1 uncultured Nitrospirota bacterium | reverse complement strand
ACGAAGGTAGAAGAAAGCGTAAACATTACCCTGCCGAGTCTCCTTCATGCTGTATTTGAGTCGGGCAATAAGAACCCTCAGTATAAGCAGGATAAGGAGATCAAAAACGGGAGGCTCGAATATGCTTAACGAACTCAGAGACCTTGCGAGAAGTCTGAAGGGGGCCAATATTACTCAAGAGGACTGGCACTCGAATTTTAAGACATGCCCAAAAGCCAAGGCGTTTCGTGTATACCTTAATGACGATGGAAAGGTTGCGCGCATCGAGCCTATGGATGAGGGGACTGGGGATATACGGAAATGGGAGCCGAACAACGGCGAGTCTTTTCCGGTGTTAAACATTCCGCCCCTCTATGAGGCAACCGAAGATTCGGCGAAGAAAAAGGTCGCCGTGATAAAGAAAAAGCTAAAAGACAATGAAAGTATTTCAACAGCTGACATCCAAGATGCAATAGCAAAATGCAAGTCCTGGGATGGGAAAACCAAAAAAAATACTAGGACCAAGGTCAACAACAGTCTTGGCCGCACTGCCACCGCTGTCGAGGATAGTTTGGGTGAGGTACCAGAGGGGTTCAAGGCGATCGCGGATCTCATCATGCGGGCCGGGAAAGTTAAATTCGACGATTTCCTCTACGCTATTGACCGGCTCTCGATCGATGGATTGTCCAAGGGCAATGCCGCATTCATGGAAATCCTGTTTAACAAACCGGTTCAGCTTGTCCTTGAATTGAGTGACGGATACGCGTATCCAGCTACGCACCGAAAGGTTCAGGCATGGATGAACAAACGGTTTCTTGAGAGGTATAAACCGGGGGGCGTACAGACATCCTCCTCGGCTCTCGATGCCTTTGGTGAAGACGCAGCAGGTTTAGACGAGCAGAAATACCCGGAAGTAAAGCTTCCCGTACTTGGTCAAGTGACACTTCGTTCTATGTTTAGAGATATCCCTGCCAAGACAAGATACGGCATGATTGAGGCCGAATCATTCCCTGCCGGTGACAAAGTGCGCAAGGGAATGAAAAGCGCGTTGGAATGGTTGGCCGACCAGTCGCGCAAAGGAAAGACTTGGTGTGACCTGACAAAGAGAACAGAGAAAGCATCTCTTTTATTCGCATATCCGGCTGAAATGCCGGAATCCCCGCCCGAAATGGCTGGTCTGCTTGCCGGAATGGATGCGGAATCGCAAGACCCTGATGGTGCTCTGTTCTCAGCCATAGCCGCGAGAGTGACGGACACTCTGAAGGGGATCGCCGCCGGTCGGCCCGACAGCGAGGTAAGAATATTTGTTTTGTCAAAAATGGACAGAGCCCGCACAAAAGTGTTGGCAAGTAGACGATATACCGCCAGTCACATGATTGATTCTGCCGAACGCTGGCAGACAGGGTGTACGAATATCCCTGTCATAAAGATTCGCCGATTAGGTAAGGAGAAGGGCGAAGCGCTGTGGTGCGAACCGCTCATGCCTTTCCCATCGGAACTGCCATGGTGCTTCAACACGGCATGGCGAAGAGGAACTAAGGCCAAAGAAAACTTCAAAAATGAGAAGGTTGCTGCCACAGCAGTTCACGGCTATTCAATGGAAGACGCGCTATGTTTCCTTCTGGACGACGGCAATGAAATGCAGCGCCTCGCCATTAGAGCGATAGATACCATTGTGAGAAACTCTTCCCCTTTAATCCTGGCTGTGGGGCAGGAAAACCATTCCGCCAGGGTCTTCAAAATCAACCAGAACTATTCAAAGCAGGCGGTATTGCTGCCGTCCATCCTTGGGCTACTGCTTTACAAACTCGGATATAGGAAAGGAGGGTATATGAGTGCACCTGCGTTTCTTGTAGGGCGGTTTATGAGCCTGGCCGACAAGCTCCACCTGAAATACTGTGAGCATGTCCGCAAGAACTCGATTCCGCCCCAGCTTGTTGGCAACGCCCTGATGTCAACTGCACTGGAGGAGCCGGTAAAGGCTTTGTCCATGCTCAGCCAGCGTATCCTGCCATATCAAGCATGGGCGAATACTTTTAGGGAGAGGGAAGATGTCGGGCTGGTTAGATATTTCCTCTGTCAACTCGGCGAAGTGAGTGAAAAGCTGAAAGGTTTGGACATGCCGCGTCAATGCACTGATGCGGAAAAGGCGCAAATGCTTCTTGGGTACCTGGCTTGGTCTGAGAAAGCCGGCGATTAACAGCAAACATATCGAAAGGAGAAAAAACCTATGTCAACTGAAATAAGGCGTGCCACTGGTCTGCTTGTGATTGAAGTAACCAACTCGAACCCTAACGGCGATCCCGACAGGGAAAGCGACCCTCGTCAGCGGCCCGACGGCAGGGGAGAGATTTCGCCGGTGTCGTTCAAACGCAAACTCCGCGATTTGGTGGAGGACAAAGAAGGGCCGGTTTGGAAGGAGCTGGCGAGGAACTACTCGCCTCCTGAGAATTTTGGTGTACTTGAGAGTAGGAAAACGGCCCTTAAAAAGATACGTGAACTTAAAGAGGAGGAATTTATCAAGACATATTGGGACGGCCGGATTTTCGGGAACACGGAACTTGAAAAAGAGAGAAACGTGCCTGTCAAGTCCGGAGTGGTTCAATTCGGCTTAGGGCTATCAATTGCGCCGATCCAAATTGAACGAATGACAACGACCAATCCAGCAGTCGAGGCGGACATATCTCGCGGCATGGCACCAATGGGATACCGTATAGTCCAACATGGGGTATACTGTATGCCGTACTTCGTTAACCCCAGCGCCGCCCATAAGTCGGGGTGCACAAAAACCGACATTGACCTTATGCTCGCCCTCATTCCGTATGCCTATCCGCACACAAGGTCGTATGTCAGGCCGAATGTTGAAATCCTCCATGCATGGTATATCGAGCACAAATCAGCGCTCGGTTCGTGTTCCGATTTTAAATTGATCGAGGCACTGACGCCGAGGAAGAAGAATAACCCGGACAACCCTTCTAAATCACGGGCTGAATACGATATTCCAACGGCATTGCCGGAAGCGTTGAGCTCCAAGGTTATAACGCCGAAAGATCTGATGGAGATTTAAAGTGCGGTATCTGGCCCACAGCGCCAAGGGAGATATTTCTGAACAGCCATACGGGAAACATATTTCCGAGGTTCTCCGGATGGCCGCAGGCAATGCCGCTAAAGTTGCGCCTTATACGGGATACGCCGGGCTGCTTCAGACAGCCGTCGAGCTTTCCGCAGCGTATCACGACTTGGGAAAGCTCGACGATGAGAATCAGAAGGTGCTGAAGGGCGGAAAGGGCAAACTGCCCGTCAACCATGTTGATGGAGGCGTTGCCCATCTGCTTTCCAAATCGTCTGTTTTGCGAAATCTATCGGCGTTAAGTGTCTATTCTCACCATCTGGGGTTGCCGTCGTTGCCATATGAGGCAGCCAGGGGAACGGGGAGGATTTTTCGTGATGAAAAGCTTGCTGACAGAACTGGGGTCAAGCTCTCCGAATATCTCAATAGACACGGAGTGAGTATAGGTCTGGCGGAAGCCCATGAGGACTTTAAAGGACTGAATCCGACGCCTATGCTCATGAGAATCGCCCTGTCCTGCCTCGTTGATGCCGATCACACCGACACGGCCCGGCATTACAACAACGCAGTGCCGGAAGGAGAACTTCCGCTAGAGCCCGATAAGAAGCTAGAGTTGCTTGACCGGTACGTTGAAGGGCGTGGCACCGAAAATGCCGATAGTGCACGGACCGCATTGAGGAGACAGGTCTATGACGCCTGTCGCAATGCTAAACCTGCCGATGCAGGCATCATCGCGTGCGACAGCCCGGTCGGGACAGGAAAGACAACCGCAGTTATGGCCCACCTGCTGAACGTCGCTCGGCAAAAGAGCCTGAGGCGGATATTTGTAGTTTTACCCTTCACCAACATAATCGACCAGTCAGTGGATGTTTATCGAGAGGCACTCGTTATGAACCGTGAGAATAAGGGGAAGGTCGTCGCGGCCCATCACCACAGGGCGGAATTCGAGGACTTGGAAACCCGCGCCTTTTCCTTCCTGTGGAATGCCCCGATTACGGTCACAACAGCTGTCCAGTTCTTTGAGACATTATCAAGCAACCATCCCGCCGCGTTGCGCAAACTACACCAATTGCCGGGGTCTGCCATTTTTCTGGATGAGGCTCATGCTGCTCTTCCGGCGCACCTGTGGCCGCAGGCATGGAAGTGGCTCCAGGAGCTTGTGAAGGATTGGGGATGTTATGTTGTGATGGCATCGGGGTCTCTTACGCGCTTCTGGGAACTTGAGGAGTTTTCTTCCCCGACTATAACGCTGGATGAACTTGTAAGAGAAAATGTGCGGGAAAAAGCACAGGAAGCTGAAACTGACCGCATTATGTATAAGAGAAAGCCCGAAGCTATGGGACTTGAGGACTTGTGCGAGTGGATAAAAGAACTGCCAGGGCCGCGCCTTATAATATTAAATACTGTTCAATCAGCGGCAGCCGTCGCAAAGCATTTAGCCAAGAGTAATGGAAATAATGTCTATCACCTCTCAAACGCATTGGCCCCCATCCATCGCAAGAAGACTATCGATAGAATCAAGAAGCGATTGAAGGATAAAAGCGATACCGACTGGACTCTGGTTGCGACTTCCTGCGTCGAGGCTGGAATGGACTTTTCCTTCCGCACGGCGGCGCGCGAATTTTGTAGTCTTGTCAGCACTATTCAAACCGCAGGGCGTATCAACCGTTCGGGAGAGTATCAGGTAAGCGACCTATGGAATTTCAGGATAATACCCGGAGATGAACTTAAGGAGCATACCAAGTTTCGTTCGTCCGCCTCTATTCTCGATGATTTGTTTATAAAGAGAAGGGTGGCCCCTGAATTCTGCAAGGAAGCAATGAAGAGGGAAGTCCGACAAAATAATCAGGGAAACTGTGATGACGACCCAATAGTTAAAGCTGAACGTAACAAGGCATTTCCTGACGTCGAAGACAAGTTCAAGGTTATCGACGCTAACACTGTGACTGTAATAGTTGACGAAGAATTAAAGAAGCGCTTTGAGAAAGGGGAAAGAGGGATTTCGGCTTCTGAAATCCAACAGAACTCCGTAAATATTTATTCAACTAAAATCACAGAGTACTCGCTGAAGCATCTTGATGATGGCAGGCTTTATGCCTGGACGCTTGCCTATGACGATTTCATTGGTTACATGGCGGGCGTTCTTGAGGTGAACAGACACATAAACGAAGGATCGATTATCTGATTATGAATACTTATCTTTACTCCGAAGATGAGCTTCTTCCGATTTCCTGTCTTCAGCATTTGATTTTTTGCGAGCGGCGGGCGATGTTGGTGCTGCTTGAGGGTATTTGGAACGAGAATGCTCTTACAATGGACGGCCACATCCTGCATGAAAAAGCCCATGAAGCAGAAACTGAGACCCGTAGTAATGTGCGCATAGCAAGGGGATTGCGTCTGAGGTCGTTAAGGCTTGGACTGACCGGGAAAGCGGATGTAGTGGAGTTTCACTGTTCTACACCATATCCTGTCGAGTATAAGAGGGGCCATCTTAGACATGAGGAGGGCTACAAGGTTCAACTTTGCGCTCAGGCCCTGTGCCTTGAGGAGATGCTCAACGCAAGCATCCCTAAGGGTGCGATATTCTACGTCAAGCCGAGACGGAGGCTCGAAGTCGCCTTTGATGCGCCTTTAAGGGCTGAGACTGAAAAGACTGCGGAGCGTCTCCATGAGCTTACGAGAGAGGGCAAGACCCCAAAGGCGAAATACGGCAAGCGATGCAGAAGCTGTTCCTTGCTTGAACTTTGCATGCCGAAGGCGGTGAGCAGACGGATGAAAGTAGAAGAATACCTTGCGGAAGCGTTATCAGAGACTACCGGAGGCACGGGGTGAAAAAGCTCCTTAACACGCTCTATGTAACTACGCAGGGGGCATACCTCTGCCGCGAGGGAGAGACGGTGTGTGTGCGTGTCGAGCGCGAGACGAAGCTCCAAGTGCCGATTCACAACCTCGGCGGGATAGTCTGTTTCGGACAGGTATCCTGCAGTCCTCCCTTGATGGAGCTATGCGGACAGGCGGATGTCGTAATATCTTTCTTAAGCGAGCACGGGAAGTTTCTCGCGCGCGTGCAGGGGCCGGTCTCCGGCAATGTGCTTTTAAGGCGTGAGCATTACCGTCGCGCCGACAGCGAATCCGCATCGGCGGAAATCGCACGCTCTATCCTGATAGCAAAACTCGCCAACTCAAGAACCGTTCTTCTCCGGGCGGCGAGAGAGGCCATGGATAACGATGGCTCGGAAGCCTTGTCATTGGCGGCGGGCGAGCTTTCGAGGATAATGAAAGGGCTTGAGAGGCAATCGCAACTTGGCACCTTAAGGGGGATGGAGGGCGAGGCCGCAAAGATTTATTTTGAAGTCTTCGACCGGCTCATACTCGCTCAAAAAGAGGACTTCTATTTCAGAGACAGAAACAGAAGGCCGCCGCTTGATAACATGAATGCGCTTCTTTCATTCACCTATACCCTGCTCGTTCGGGATACCGTCTCCGCACTCGAGGGCGTTGGGCTTGACCCCGTCGTTGGATTTCTTCACAGGG
>CAZPPU010000017.1:0-4400 GCA_964588515.1 uncultured Nitrospirota bacterium | reverse complement strand
CACAGGGACAGGCCCGGACGGCCGGGCCTTGCGCTCGATATTATGGAGGAGTTCAGGCCGTTTATTGCCGATAGGCTTGCGCTATCTCTCATTAATAGACAACAGGTGAAGGGAAAAGGCTTTCAGAAGACCGAGACGGGAGCTGTCATGATGGACGATAAGACGCGCAAGGAGGTGCTTGTGGCTTATCAGAAAAGGAAGCAGGAGGAAATACAGCATCCTTTCTTGGGCGAGAAGGTGGCTATAGGGCTTCTGCCTCACTGTCAGGCGATGCTTCTTTCGCGTTATCTGCGTGGTGATTTGGACGGATATCCTCCGTTTATATGGAAATGAGGCGTGTATGATGGTATTGATTACGTATGATGTAAACACGGAAACCGACGAAGGCAAAAGGAGGCTCAGACGTGTGGCCAAGGTGTGTGAGAACAGAGGGCAGAGGGTGCAGAACTCTGTTTTCGAGTGCCTTATAGACCCGGCTCAGTTTACAGAACTTCGTCAGAGGCTGATTAAAGAGGTTAATCTTGAGATGGACAGTCTAAGGTTCTATTTTCTTGGGAGCAATTGGAAGCGGAGGGTGGAGCATGTAGGTGCTAAGCCTGCTTACGACCCGGAGGGTCCGCTTGTCGTTTAGGGTTATGCGCGAACCATAAGCGGACATGATTTTGCCGGGAGTATCGCAGTATGAGGTTGCTCTTTGACAATTAAGGGAAAATAAACGACCGGGCGCAGAATTAAGCTCAAGCAAGGGCTTAAGAATGGAGGTGCGCGGAAAATAAATTATAAGTTATTGAGTAATAGCCTTTTTTAGGATGTGCAGTCGCTCCCCGCACGGGAGCGTGGATTGAAACATTTCGACGGTGCCGGCGATGTCAATGGCAGTCTGTGTCGCTCCCCGCACGGGAGCGTGGATTGAAACTTTGCCGCTGAGCCAAGCATCGGCCCACCGGCCGAGTCGCTCCCCGCACGGGAGCGTGGATTGAAACTCCTTGTCCGTGGCCTCATGCCTCTGCCCTGCCGTCGCTCCACGCACGGGAGCGTGGATTGAAACTTTGTCTAAGAAATTACAGCAAGTTCAAGTGAAAGTCGCTCCCCGCACGGGAGCGTGGATTGAAACTTTGAGGAGCTTGTCTCAAAACCGGGTGGGACTAAGACCTATGCCGTAAAACGAGGCGGAAAATCAAGGCGGACCAGATGACGATTCCGGCAAACATAGGCATAAAAAGCCACTTGGTGCCTTCAAGGAGTGGATAACCTATGAAATATGCAATGAAAGCGCTTAACGCCAGACCGGTGAGGAAGAGGGCTGCAAAATAAACATGCCTACACTTTACCCACTTTATGAGGGCATAGGTAGAGAGAAGGCCGAAGGCCATTCCGATATACCAGGAGATTGTTATGTCTGATGTCATGAAGCTAACCCTCCAGCTGACTGCCGTTGACTTGCTGCAAGGTGTAATCTCGCGCGCTAAGCATTCTATCCTCAGTTTAGGAGAGGCGGGCGGAAAAGTCAAGAAGGACTTTGATGATATGTCCAAGCATATTACGAGAGGACTAAAGGCCATAGCCGTAAGTTCCTATGCCTTGCATAAAGCCCTTCCCGGCATTCAGGCGGCGGCAAACCTGCAGGAAGCCATGCTCAGGGTGAAAGCCAACCTTGCATCCGGAGCGCGCGATGCGAAGGAATTGAATGCCCAACTAAAACAGGTCAAAAGTTCCGCCGTATCGATTTCTGCTAATGCCCCTTTCTCTGCGGAAGATGTTGTGAATATCGAAAACGCCCTCTTGAAAGCGGGGCTAAAGATGCAGGATGTAATCGGGGAAGGCGGAGCGGCTTGGGCGGCCACGGCCCTTGCAACAGTCACCGGCGAGGCCCCGGAGCTGATAGGCAATGCCCTTGCAAGAATCGGCACACAGTTCAGGCTCGAGGGGAAAGGATACGGGGAACTGTCCGATTGGATTGCGCGTGTTGACGACGCCTCGGCAACCAGCATCCCCGAACTGATTCAGGGCTTGAAAATGGCCGGAGGAAACGCCGCGGCTCTGAAAATATCGGCGCAAGACTCGGTTACGGCCCTCGGTGCGTTAGCATCCCTCGGAGAGAGGGCGGGCTCGGCATTTAATAATTTTTTAGTGGGTCTGGTCGGTATGTCGAAGGAGCAGAGAGGGCTTATGGCGAGTTTCAATCTTGATTTTTTTGACAAAGGAAAATTTGTCGGACTTGACAAAGCTACGGAACAGCTAAGAGAACGTTTTTGGGGCATAGAAAGCGTCGCGCCCCTCACGGGAGCGTGGATTGAAACAAATGAGATCCCTATCCTTAAAAATATGAAACAAAATTTGTTTGACATGCCGGGAATCTCTGTCTTATGATCGCCATAGCGGTAGATTTTTTGTCTTGAACTAAGTGCTGATGTAGTGACCGGCCATTTAGCCTCTAAGGGCTAAGGCCCACGCATGAACAATATGCACCGCGTGGGACTTGGCCCTTTCTTATTTGCCCGCCAAGGCCCGAAAGGGAACGATGTGCAACATTTTGTCTATATCGAGGCGCTCTTTGTTATAGAGACTGGCCATGCATCAATTCGGCCAACCAAGGCGCTCTTATATAGATGAAGGCAACTGGGACATTTTCCAAATAGAGGTCGTATATATGCAAAGCGTGTCCCCTGAATCAGCCGAAAGAGGGCCTTTCCTTATATATGAGCGTGAACGGATAGGAGGTGAGAGAAAACACAGTATCAATTCTGTCCATTGGGAAAAACCAAAACAAAAACAATGATATGGCCGGATAGCAAACGAACGCGACCGTCTGTCTTGGCATAGACAGGTCTAACCGCATAAGCGGCATTTTGAACTTAAGCATGAAAAGGAGGCGCAAGAGACCCGAACTTTGAATTCCTTGTAATACGCACGACGCCCGGCCGGATAAGGCGGGCGTGTGTCGAGCGCAAGAAATCGAGACCTTCGGAGTCTCGAACAAGAACTTGATGGCAGGAATTATCAAGAACTTCTCTGGCGGATTACAGAAAGAGAGCCGTTTTACAAACGATTTCAAAACTGGAGAGACGTCGTCGCCTTCATGCGGGAAGGCATGTCCGAAGACTCGGCAAAGGACATCGTGCTAAGAGCAATCTTCAGGGATTATAAGTGCGAGCCTCTTCTTAAGACGGTCTTATATGTCGTGTTCTGGCCAGCAATCACATCTATCCACTATCGAAAGCGCCATTGGAATCCCGACCCCGAGGAACGTTGGCAGGACATACAGTGGATATTCCTCGAGGTCATCTCCCGCATCGATATAGAACAGCGCTCCGAAAGGCTCGTCCAGAAAGTCTATAACAGTCTATTTCACCGTCTCTACGATAAATACAGCCCCACATTCAAACAGAAAGAGTTTCCTGTAGGCCCAAAGATTTTTGAGAGAAAAGTCGCCGTAAATCCCAATCTCGATAAAGCCATCGACCTATGCCGGATACTCTCGATACGACACCGAGAAGAACGAGAGGCATCATGCGGATAAGTTCTGGGCATTGGCTCTGGCTGTCCATGCGGCAGGAATCGAAAGGGATAAACCGAGGCGAAAGAAGGAAGTGACGGCGAGCATTGTGTAAAATAGCAAAGTAGATTCGTTGCCTTCAAAGAAAGGAGACATTATGGCATTCCTTATTTTCGAGCGTGTAATAGAGAATGGTTCGCCTATCTTGCGGCCTACGGGAGAGAGTTTCAGTCTTGCTGGGTATAACCTCATTTACCAAGCTTGGGAAAAGCATGGGCGTCCCATAGATCAAGGCTGGCACGTAACAGCTGATGAGCTTATCCAACTCCAGAGCAAAGAGCAGTATGCGCACGATGTAAGACGATTAGTCATAGACTTCGATCCAAAAGCAAATAAGTCTTGATAGTTAAAAGGAATTCAGAAGCTATGCGGAATTCGGGAAGCCTTACCCTGAATTTTGTTAGAAAATCCCGACCAGAAAACCACCGGCAAGGACGTTATCGAGATAGATGGCTTCCTGAGAAAGCACGGCATCGATACCGTCTTCCTGCGTGAAGGCGTGGATACCTCCACCCCGACCGGGGCCCTCTACCGGAATATCATGTCCTCGGTTGCCGAGTTCGAGGGGACATTCATCCGCGCCCAGCATGATGCGATTGTGTCGGATGTGCTTTTTGGGAAGTGCGGGAAGTGCGATGCATTGAAAAAGAGAAAAAAAGCCTTCCTAAAAATGCAGGGACTAAAACATCTGCTATATCGAAATTGAAGTTGCATTTTTTTTTGAAAAATGTAACCTTTATTAAAAACCATTATTAAAAACCAACAAGGAGGTAGATTATTATGAAGAGTTTTTCGCGGTATATGCTAACAGCCTTAATTGTTTTGGGGTTGAGCACGCTCGTAT
>CAZPPU010000016.1:7315-16504 GCA_964588515.1 uncultured Nitrospirota bacterium | reverse complement strand
AAACCGCATGCCGGTTCGTAAGATGGGGGTGTGGGGGCCGGCGGCCCCCACGATAAGCCTATGTTAGATGAAATTAAAAGGCTTATTAAGGGTATCGGAAGGCCCGTGAGGCTCATGGAGGTCTGCGGCACGCACACGGTCGCTATTTTCAGGCACGGCATAAGGGGCCTGCTCCCCGAAGGCCTGGGCCTCATAAGCGGCCCGGGTTGCCCGGTGTGCGTGACCCCCGCAGGGGATGTGGATAATGCGATTTCCCTTTCAATGGCAGAGGGGATGTTGCTTGCGACATTCGGGGACATGATGCGGGTTCCGGGGAGCGGAAGGTCCCTCGGAGAGGCAAGGGCCGAAGGCGCACGGGTCGAGGTCGTCTATTCGCCGATGGATGCGCTTAAGATTGCACAGAAGGAAAAGGCCCTCAAGGTCGTTTTCTTTGCAACCGGGTTTGAAACCACATCCCCGCTCGTTTCCGCCACTCTCATGGAGGCCAAGGCCCGTGGCATCGGGAACTTCTTCGTTTACCCCGCGCACAAGCTCATCCCGCCCGCCCTGAGGGCGCTCTTAAGCTCCGGGGATACGCCCGTTTCCGGGTTCATCCTTCCGGGCCATGTAAGCACAATCATAGGCAGGGCGCCTTATGAGTTCATCTCAAGGGAATTCGGAAGGCCCGGTGTAATCACCGGCTTTGACGGAAAGGACATCCTCGAGGGCATCCTCATGCTCCTCAGGCAAATCTCGGACGGAAGGGCAGAGATAGAAATAGAGTACAGGGCGGTCGTGAGGGAAGAGGGAAACCCCAAAGCGGTAAGCCTGCTTAATGAGTGTTTCGAGCCTGTAGATGCGGACTGGAGGGGCATAGGGGTGCTCCCGGAAAGCGGGCTCAGGCTGAGAGAGAAGTTCAGGGACTTCGATGCCTCAAGCTTGCAACAGGGGCTCACAGCCCCAAAATATTTCGCCGCGGGCCGTGCCCGCCAATGTGCGTGCGGTGAAATCCTAAGAGGAGTAAAGACCCCGCCCGAATGCCCGCTCTTTGCCCTGAGATGCACGCCTGAGACACCTGTGGGCCCCTGCATGGTAAGCGATGCGGGGACCTGTGCCGCATACTATAAATACAGGGGCGCATATGGATAGAATCCTCCTTGGGCACGGAAGCGGCGGGCGGCTCATGCACAGGCTTATAAGAGAACATTTTGCGCCGGAGTTTGCGCTTGAAGGCCTCGGAGATTCCGCGCTCGTTGCGCTTAAAAGCGGAAGGCTCGCATACACGACGGATTCCTATGTGGTCTCTCCGATATTTTTCCCCGGCGGGGACATCGGCGGGCTTTCGGTCTACGGCACGGTAAACGACCTTGCCGTGGCAGGGGCGATGCCGCTTTATCTTACCGCAGGGTTTATCATCGAAGAGGGGTTCCTCTTAGAGGACCTCAAGGCCATAGTCTCTTCGATGGCCGGGGCCGCACGGAAGGCCGGGGTGAAAATAATCGCAGGCGACACAAAGGTGGTAAACAGGGGAAAGGCCGACGGGATATTCATAAACACCTCGGGCATCGGGGTTATGATGGACGGGCTCGAACCCTCCCCTCTGGGCATAAAAGAGGGCGATGCGGTGCTCGTAAGCGGTCAAATAGGCAGGCACGGCATAGCGATAATGGCCGAAAGAAACGGGATAACATTCGACCCGCCAGTGCTGAGCGATACCGCACCGCTTAACGGACTCGTTAAGACGATGGCGGAGGCGGCCAAAGGCATCCGCTTCATGAGGGACCCGACCCGCGGGGGGCTTGCCACCACGCTTAAAGAGGCCGCTCTTGAGTCGGGCAAGTGCATGAAGATAAAGGAAAGCTCCATTCCGGTTTCCCCCCGGATAAGAGGGGCGTGCGGGCTTTTGGGCCTCGACCCCCTATATGTCGCAAACGAGGGACTCCTAATCGCAATCGTAGAGGCAAACGAGGCAGTCGCCTTGCTTGAGGCCATGAAAGGACACCCATTAGGCAAGGATGCGGCCCTCATAGGCGCTGTAGAGGACGGCCCCGAGGGGATGGTCCTTCTTGAGACATCCATCGGCGGAAGGCGCATGCTCGATATGCTCGAGGGCGAGCAACTGCCGAGGATTTGTTAAGGTCGACCTTCGGAATCGAGGATTTCTTTTATAAGTCTGAGGGACTCGCTTGCGGCTTCCCTATCGAGCTTCTGGATGGCAAAGCCCGCATGGACGAGGACATAGTCTCCGGCGGAAACCTCATCGGGCAGAAGAAGCAGGCTCACATCCCGCCTTGCGCCGTAGGCATCCACCGTGGCCGTCATCCCGTCCGTCCTAAGAACGACTGTGGGCACCGCAAGGCACATGGAAACACTTTAGCAGATTTAAATGAGCGGGGCAAGCCCCGCGGGTGAAAATACGGGCAAGTTCCATGAAAGGGTGTTCTTTCTCTTTTTCGGGGGTTATAGGGGGCGTTAGCCCCCTATAACTTAAAAGGGTGGGCGGGCGGGGAAAATATCTCTTCCTTGATTTCCCGTGCGGGATTCGGATACCTTAAAGACATGCGTTCCAGGCTGATATGGGTTGCCTTTGTCGCCTTTTCCATTGTGTTTCAGACACTCGCCGCCGGGGAAGGACCGCCCTCCGAGCCGATTTTGGTCATAGAAACCAAGATGCATACGGCGAGCATAAAGAGGATTGCCGTGGACCCATCGGACAAGTACATGGTCACCGCCTCTTTCGATAAGACGGTGCGCTTATGGGAGCTTTCCACGGGAGACCTCGTAAGGACATTCCGGCCGCCTATAGATTCGAGGGCAGACGGCAGGGTATTTGCGCTTGCCGTATCTCCGGACGGCAGGACCGTGGCATGCGCCGGATGGACGGGGTTCAGATGGGAGCGGAACTATTCGGTCTACATCTTCGATATCGAAACCGGAAAGCTCACAAAACGCATAGGAGGGCTTCCGGGCGTCGTGCTTCATATGGCATACTCAAAAGACGGCAGATATCTTGCGGCCACCCTCGCAAACGGGGGCATTCGGGCATTCAGGACATCCGATTATACCTTAGCGGCATCCGACACGGACTACGGAAGCTATTGCAACGCGGCCGATTTCGACAATAGAGGCAGGCTCGTCACGGCCTCTTTCGACGGGTTCATCAGGCTCTATAGCACCAGCTTCGACCTGATTTTAAAGGAGCAGGCAAAGGGCGGAAGCCTTCCTTCAACGGTCGGCTTCTCACCGGACGGCTCGAAAATAGCCGTAGGGTTTCAGGATGCGCCCAAGGTGAATGTCCTTTCGTCCGACGACCTCTACCTCCTCTATGCGCCTGAGACTGGGGACATTACGGCGGGAAACCTTGCCTCCGTGGCATGGTCCTCGGACGGGAAGTTCCTTTATGCTGGCGGCGTCTTTGCCACAGGCGGCACGAATTTCATCAGGAAATGGCCGGATGCCGGCTCGGGCAAGCCCAAGGACCTGCCTGCAACCGACAACACGATTACTTCCATTGCGGCAATAACCTCAGGCGGCATAGCCTTCGGCACGGCCGGCCCGGCTTTCGGGGTGTTCGGCCCGACCGACGAACTGACATTCTATAAAGACTCCTCCATTGCGGATTACAGGGCAGAGCAGGGCGCTTTTCTCGTCTCGCACGGCGGCGAAGCGGTCGGGTTCAGCTATGAGTTCGGCGAGACACCCGCTATTTTTTCATATGAAAAAAAGCTCGTCCTCAATCCCGGGGAGGAAAAGTCCCTCGAGCGGCCCATCACGGAAGCTGGTGGGGTAAAGGTCGCCGGATGGGAAAACACCTATACGCCGGAACTCGACGGAAAGCCGCTTGAGCTTGAGCCCTTCGAGATGTCCCGCACCTTAGCAATAGCGCCGGATAAGAAGAGCTTCCTCTTAGGTGCGGACTTCACACTGAAGCTCTATGACAAGAAGGGCGCCATGAAATGGCAGGTCATGACGCCCGAGGTCGCATGGGCCGTCAACATAGCGGGCAACGGGAAGACCGCAGTTGCGGCCTTCGGAGACGGCACTATCAGGTGGTATCGCATCTCCGACGGCGAGGAGCTAATTTGCCTTTTCCTCTCAAGCGACAAAAAAACATGGGTTCTGTCGACGCCGATGGGGTATTACGAAACCTCCGAAGGAGGTAAAAGGCTCATCGGCTGGCACATGAACAGCGCCCCGGACAAGGAGGCGGCCTTTACCGTCTCTCCCGAATTCTTCAAGCGGTTTCACCGCCCCGATGTGATAGCGGAGACCATAAAGACCTTCCGCACGGATGCGGAAATCCTCCAGGCAGGCGCAAAATAATCAGCCCCCGGGGGAGGGGTTTATCAGCGTCTCTTTGACTTCCTTATAACCTTTTATCAAGACCTTCCGCCCTCTGACCTCAAGCCTGCCCTCGTCGAAAAGCCTTATCGCCTCCGGAAAGAGCTTGTGCTCAAGCACGAGGATTCGCCCGGAGAGGGTCTCCTCCGTATCGTCGGGAAGGACAGGCGCTCCTGCCTGTATTATGATGGGGCCCGTGTCCATGCCTTCGTCAACGAAATGCACGGTACAGCCGGAAACCCTGACCCCGTAGTCCACCGCCTGCTTCTGCCCGTGAAGCCCGGGGAACGAGGGCAGGAGCGCCGGGTGTATGTTCATGACCCTCATCGGATAGGCGTGCAAGAGGGGCGGCCTTACTATCCGCATGAACCCTGCAAGCACGACAAGCTCCACGCCCCTCGATTTAAGCTCGTCCCTTATCTTCTCGAAGAATGCGTCTTTGGTCGAGAACTCCTTCGGGTTTATATAGACATGCGGGATGTTGTGCCTTTTAGCCCTTTCCACGGCATAGGCCGAGGGGTTGTCCGTTATCAATACCTCTATCTTTGCGTTCAGCGTCCCCGACTCTATTGCGTCTATGATGGCCTGAAAATTCGAGCCCCTGCCGGACGCCAAAACCCCGAGCCTCGTCATCCTTCACCCCCTGAAGAGGAGTCCATACTTAAAAGCCTCCTTTAAGCCCCCACCTGAGTTCGTTATTCATGAGCTTTTTATAGAGCTTCGCCGTCATGAACGACTGCCTGTGGACTTCTTCATCGTAATAGGCGGTATCTATCTCATGAGGCCGCCGCGGCTCGCGCGGGCTCAGTTTCTTGGAGGCCACTGCATAAGTCCACCAGTTGCCCGGGTAAGTCGCAAGGCACGAGGTGTATAAATCCACCACCGGGAAAGACGCCTTCAGTATCTTCTGGACCTTCACCACCGTTTCCCTATGAAAAAGCAGGGACTCCGAGTGCGTCACGAACATCCCCTCGTCCCTCAGGCAATTCTTGACGGAGGCGAAAAACTCCTCCGTAAAGAGCGTCCTTGCAAAGCCGATTATGTCCGTGGAATCCACTATGATGACATCTATATCGTTTTTCGGGGCCTTCCTTACGAATTCCGCGCCGTCCATGACCCTGATATCCACACGCGGGTCGGAGAGGCCCGAAGAGACGCCGGGGAAAAACCTCTTCGATACATTTATGACCTCCTCGTCTATCTCCACGAAAAATACCTTCTCAACCGTCTTGTGCTTCAAGACCTCCCTTACCACGCCCCCGTCTCCGCCCCCGATGACGACCACACGCTTAGGCTCCGGGTGGGCGTGCATGAGGACATGCGTGAGCATCTCGTGATAGAAAAACTCATCCGCCTCGGTCAGTTGCACGACATCGTCAAGGAGAAGGACCTTTCCGAAATCCGGACTCTCTATCACCGTGAGCTCCTGAAATTTGCTCTTTCCCTTGTAGAGTATGCCCTCGACCTCATAGCCGTACTCGACCGGCACAAAAGGGGCTTTCTCGAAAAACCTTATCAGGCTGTCCTCCTATATGAGTATTGTCTTTGGTATTTTAAACCCGTGGGATTCGGAAGCATAGGATACGGTATAGGCGCCGCTTGACAGTATAAGGACAAGCCCCCCGGTATCGGGCTCCGGGAGAGAGACATTGCCGTCTATTACATCGAAGCTGTCGCAACTGGGCCCGGTGATGGTCCATTGCTTCTTGCGCCTGTCCCCTTTGTCCGCCGCCTCCACTATATAGCTGTACCTGATGCCGCCTAAGCTTTCCATCAGTCCGTTAAAGACCCCGACATCTATGTAGAGCCAGTTTTCGCTCCCCCTCTCCGCCTTTCCTATGACCGAGCCGACCATCACGCCGGCGTCGCCCACTACCGCCCTGCCGGGCTCGATGAATATATCCGCATCGCCGGGGAACTTTTCGTATATGAGCTCGTTTACATTCTTCTCTATGGCCTCGACGCCGACCACATCGCGCGTATATTTTATCGGATAGCCGCCCCCTATATTCAGGAGCCGGAATTTTATCCCCTTTTCCCCGGCCATCTCCCACAGGGCCTTGGCCTTGTAAAGGGCGGTGTTCCAGTTGTATATGTTCGTGCACTGAGAGCCTACATGGAATGTAATCCCCACCGGGTTGAGTCCTCTGCCCTTCGCATAGCAAACGAGGGCGAGGGCGTCGTGAAGCTCGAGTCCGAATTTCCTGCTCAGTGGCCATTCGCTCCCCTCGTTGGGCACGGAAAGCCTCACATAGAGGTTGCAGTCGAATTTCAATTTGGAGAATTTATCCGCCTCTTCCTTGGAGTCGAATGCGAAATACCCCACCCCGTACTCCTTTGCCTCCTCGAGGAACCCGAAGGACTTCACCGGGTTGCTCGATATGATTCTTTCGGGGCTGACCCCGAGCGTTGCAAGCAACCTGAGTTCCCCTTCGGATGCTATTTCAAAACCGGTGCCAAGCCCGTTTAGGAACCTCAGCACCCCGATATCGGGGTTTGCCTTCACCGCATAAAAGACCTTCGAGTTTTCGATATTCGCCCCGATAGCGGCGACCTTCCTTTCCACCTGCTCTTTGTCCACTAAAAGAAACGGGGTCTCGACCGTCTTTTTGTCAAGGTAAGTCAGCACCTTGAACAAGGACTGCTTGGAGATGATCTTCCTATGAAACTGCTCTATCTTAAATATCCTTGGCTTAAATATCCTCGGCATCTCAAACCCGCCAAAATATGGTTATTCTACGCAATGGATTTAAACCCCTGTTCCGAAAAATGAGGGTCGAAGGCAAATACCGTCCTAATGCCGGAAGTGCGCATGACATCGAAGCTGATGCAGTCAACGAGGCTGAGCCTTCGCCTCGATGCCGAGAGAAAGGCGCTGACCCCCGCCCTGTGAGTATCGGCATCGACCCACTCGATGTTAATCAGAGGCAACATGTCCTCATAGAACCCCCTTGCCGCTTCCAGCCCCAAGCGGTGTTGTATGAGCGCAAAACTTTCAACCACGACATAATTGGTGGTAATCAGGGTGCAGTCTTCGGTATCGATAATGTTGCTCCATAACCCTTTAGCCTTTCGATGGTTTGAGTCGTCTCTGTCGAGCAAGGCGAAAAAGGCCGATGTGTCCAGAAATATTTTCATTTCCGGAAAGCCTCTGCAAGATATCTGTCATGTCCTCTGGAAATGTCCCGCTTCCCGGAACCGAACTTCCCTACGACATCGACCGCCCTTTTCCGTCTTTCCTCTATGTCGATACCTGCGCCGGACTTGATGAGGCCGTCTACCGCCTGCCTTATCAGCTCTGCAATGGAAAGATGCCGCGACCGGGTCAATCTTTTCAGCGCCTTTGCCTGCTCTTCGGTCAACTGAATCTGTGTGCGGACCATATTGCCTCCCTGATTACATTTCTGATTAAATGATAACAAATCCGGACTTGCCCGTCAATTTCAACATCCCGATGCGTGTTTACGCCCCGAACCTGAAGTTTATTATGTCGCCGTCTTTGACCTCGTATGTCTTTCCTTCGAGCCGGAGGAGCGCCCTGTCTTTGGCCTCCTGCATACTGCCCGCCTTTATGAAGTCCTCAAACGCTATCACCTCGGCCCTGATGAAGCCCCTTTCGATATCGGAATGTATTTTCCCCGCCGCCCTGAGCGCGGTTTCCCCTTTTTTGATGGTCCATGCCCTCACCTCGTCTTTGCCGACGGTCAGAAAAGATATAAGGCCAAGGAGTCCGTATGATATGCGGATGAGCTTCTTAAGGGCAGGCTCCTCTATGTTCAGGTCATCGAGGAACGCCTTGGCCTCTTCGGGCGGCATCCCCGCTATATCCATCTCTACCTTGCCCGAAAGCGTAATCACCGGGGACCTGCCTTTAAAATATTCTTCTATCCGGGCCTGAACCTCCCTCGAATACTCCGAGTTCAGGTCGTTCTCTTCGATGTTCACCACCGTAACCAGAGGCTTTATCGAGAGGAACTGAAGATGCCTCACCGCCTTAAGCTCGTCCCCGGTGAATTCCACATCCCTCAGGGCTGTTTCGTTCTCCAGGGCGTCCATGCATTTAAGGAGGACTTTCCGTTCCTTTTCATACGGCTCATCCTGTTTTTTCCCCCTTTTGGCGGCCTCCTCCATCGAAGAGAGCCTTTTTTCTATAAGCGCAAAATCACCGAACAGGAGTTCCGCCTCCACCGTCTTTACATCCCTTAAGGGGTCTATGCCGCCCATCGGATGGGGCACCGAATCGTCTTTGAAGGCCCTGACGATATGCACTATGGCATCGGCGTCTTTTATGTGCTCAAAGACCGCTTGATTTTGTTTTGCATCGCCCTTGAGAAGCCCGATATAATCTATATATTCGACCTGTGCATGTGTGGTTTTTTTGGGCTTGAATATCCCGCTTAGCCTTTCTACCCTTTCGTCGGGGACATCCACGACCCCGATATTGGGGCTCGTAGCCCCTTTCGTGGGATATGCGGTCGTTTCGATGCGCATTCCGGTAAGGGCATTGAAGACCGTGGTCTTCCCGGAGTTTGCAAGCCCTGTGATTGCTATCCGCATCGGTTCAGCCTCCCGGCCCCTATCCTCATGGGCACGACGAGGGCCGCAAGGTTTATCACGAGGGCGAGGGCGGCAGAGGCAAGTGCCGTGCCCCAGCCCAAAGAGCCGGTCTTGTAAAAGATATAAAACGGCCATGCAATGACCCCTGCCGTGACGAGCACCACCGAGAAGGCGACCACCATGAAGGCCATCCCCCCGAGGCTCATCGAGACCGAGGCCGGGTTTTCGTATCTGAACTTCGGGAACATTGCGCCCATCCCGGCGCCGAGCCCGCTTATTGAGGCGGAAAGCATGAATACCACGCACAAAGAG
>CAZPPU010000016.1:0-7305 GCA_964588515.1 uncultured Nitrospirota bacterium | reverse complement strand
AAGAGACTGCCATGAGGAGGCCCCTTATATCCATCATAATGTCCGTAATCAGCACAATCCCCAAGGTTATGAGCGAAACCGGTAAAAACCCGGCCATGAACTTGCTCATGAGAAACCTCTTCATCTCCACGGGAGATGTCCTTATCACCCAGAAGGCCTGCCCTTCGAGGCTCACCCCCGTATAGAGGAACCTTGCGGCCACGGCCGTAAGGATAAGCCCGGATAGGACCACATTAAGAAGGACTATTATTTCCTTTACGAGCGGCGCTATCTCGCTTATGGCCTCTACGGGGAGCGCCCTGAAGTTATAGACATAAATAAGCAGGAGGGCGCCTATCACAAGGAGTTGCGACCACTGCCCCCTGTCCCTGAGAAAGACCAACATGTCCTTGTATAATAGCGCCCATCTTCCGGGGTAGATGCCCCGCCGCCTCTTTACGGGCACTGCCGCGCCCTTGCCCCGGTAAAGGTTCCTCCCGTAAAGGAGCGAGCCGGCCCAAAAAGAAAGCATGAGAAAAAACAGGGCGCTACTGAGGAGCGCTATCGGATAGAGCAGGTCGCCGACTCCGAAATGCCGGGGGTCGCTGACCCCTCGTAGCCCCTCATAAAGAGTCTCGGTAATCCAGTAGCCGGGCAAAAGAGGGGTTTCCACCCTGAATGTCATCACCGCATTCATAAGCGCCTCAGGGTCGCTCGCATCCACCTTGGCCGAGGACCTTACGATAAAATACACGGAGACGAATAAGGCAAGGCCGGTGAAAAGCAGGAAGTCCCTCATCCCCCTTGCCGGGAAAAGCCTCGTAAGGACATGGGCAAGGACGATGCCGATGCCGGATGTCATTAATATGAAAAGAAAAAGAAGAATCAAAGCCGTAGGATAGTAAATAAAAGGCGCCCCGTAGACCGCACCGTATGCCGCAAGCACGGGCGGTATGAAGGAGGCGACCATCCATGAGGAGTTCATGACCGTCTCTATGGTCTTGACCGCCTGAATGTCCCTGCGCTTGACAGGGAGGGTCATTAAAAAAGGCACATCGTGCGAAAGATAAAACGACGATATTGCGGTTATGATGTTGCTGAGAAGCAGAAACCCGGTGAGGCTGAAAAAGACCATGCCCATGAGCTTCTTTGAAATCACATCTCCGAAGAACTCCATCCCTCTTACAAACGAAAGCACCTCGTATGAGCCGATGTAAAGGAGCGCCCAGAAGACAAGCCCAATAGCAATAAACGGAAGCCTCCGCGCTATCAACCCTGCGCTCAGGGTGTTCTTCATCGAAAGGAACTTCGGCCTGAGGAGCACACCCGTCATTAAAATGCCGGGGGTCGCTGACCCCTCAACCCTTTAAGGAGGCGGGTGAACAGGCCTTCGAGCCCGCCCTCGGTTTGGAGGAGTTCGTCTTTGGATTTGACTGCCACGAGCGCGCCCCCGTCTATAAGGCCCACCCTGTTACACAGCTCCCCTGCTATTTGCAGGCTGTGCGTGGCCAAAAAGACGGTCATTCCCTCCGAGGAAAGCCTTTTTATGAGGTCCTTTACTAGGGTCACGCCGAAAGGGTCGAGCCCGACAACCGGCTCGTCTATGACGAGGACCGAGGGGCTATGTACGAGGGCGGAGGCAAAAAGCAGTCTCTGCCTCATGCCCTGCGAATACCCCTCTATGAGCTGGCCTCCCACATCTCCGAGGCCGAAAAGCTCAAGCATCTCCTCGATTCTCCTCAGCGCCTCGTTCTTCGGGAGGCCATATATCGAGCTTAGAAACGCAAGGAACTCCCTTGCCGTGAGTTTCTCATAAAAAAACGGCCTGTCCGGGACAAGGCCCGTAAGGGACTTGGCCTTGAGGGGCTCTTTCGCCACATCATGGCCCGCCATGATGACCCTCCCCGCATCGGGCATGAGAAGGCCGGTCATCATCCTTATGGCAGTGGTCTTGCCTGCGCCGTTTGGCCCTAAGAGGCCGAAGACCTCCCCGCGGGAAATACTCAGGCTGAGACCTTTCACGGCCTCCTTCCCGTCAAAAGACTTGCTTACATTTTCGAGGGCTATCATGGATATATGGATTTTATCACAGAGGGCTGGTAAATTAATTCATGCGGCTTTTAGCCCCAAACGAGGGGATGTCTTGCGCGCAAGGCAGGAAATGGGCACTGCCCATTCAACCGAGGTATTCCCTGAGATACCGGCCGGTGTATGAGCCTTCGACCCTTGTCAGTTCTTCCGGCGTGCCTGAGGCTATCACCCTGCCGCCGGCCTCCCCGCCCTCCGGGCCTAAGTCTATGACCCGGTCGGAGGCCGAAACGAGGTCGAGGTTATGCTCTATGACGACCACTGTATTACCGGCATCTACGAGCCTCTGAAGGACCAGAAGAAGCGCCTTGACATCACTTGCATGGACTCCTACCGTTGGCCCATCCAATATGTAGAGGAAGTCCCTCATTGCCTTAAACCCGAGCTCCGCGCAGATTTTGAGCCTCTGGGCCTCCCCGCCCGAAAGGCTCGTTGCCGGCTGTCCGAGCCTCAGGTACCCAAGCCCCACTTCCCTGAGGAGGTCGAGCCGCAACACAAGCGGGCTCAAGCCGGAGAAATGCCCAGAGGCCTCATCCACGGTCATATTGAGGACATCGTATATGTTCTTTCCGCGGTAGGTTATCTTCAGGGCCTCGGGGCCGTATCTCTTGCCCCCGCATTCCTCGCACTTTATGTAGAGGTCCTCGAAGAAATACATCTCCACTTTCTGATAGCCCTCTCCCTTGCATGTCTCGCACCTGCCGCCCGGGACATTGAAGGAGAAAAACCCCGGGCCATGGCCCCTCGCCCTGGACTCCGGCAGTTCGGAAAAGAGCCTTCTTATCGGGTCGAAGAGCTTGAGGTAAGTGGCCGGGTTAGAGCGCGGGGTCTTTCCTATCGGCGTCTGGTCTATGAGCCTTACGCCTTTTAGATGCTCAAGCCCCTGCATCTTCTTGTAAGGAAGTGGGGGTTCGGGCATGAGCCTGAAGTGTTTTGCGAGGGCCTTGTAAAGGGTATCCACTATCAGAGTGCTCTTGCCCGAGCCGGAAACACCGGTTATGCAAGTGAAAGTCTCAAGCGGAATATCGAGGTCAACGGACTTGAGGTTATTGCCCGTTGCGCCCAAGATGGAAAACACCCCCCTGCCCTTTCGCCTCTTTTCCGGGGGGGCGAGCCTATCTATGCCCTTTATGTATCTTGCCGTTAGAGTGTCGGTCTTGAGGAATTCGGCCATCGGGCCGGAAAAGACGACCTCGCCGCCTAAGTGTCCTCCGCCCGGGCCGAGCTCCACGACCCAGTCGGAGCCTTCTATGACCGTCTTGTCATGCTCTACGACGACTATCGTGTTGCCGGCGGCGGAAAGCTCCGACATAATGCCGGTAACCCGCTCGGTGTCCCGCTTGTGAAGCCCCACGGTGGGCTCATCGAGCACATAGAGGGTGCCGGTAAGATGTGCGCCCAACTGGTTTGAGAGGTTCACCCTCTGGTATTCCCCTCCGGAGAGCGTCCTTCCCTGCCTTGAGAGGTTCAGGTAATCGAGACCCACTCTTTGGAGGTAATCGAGCTTGAACGAAACCTGTCTTAAAAGCTCCTTCACCATGCCCCGCTCAAGCGGCGTAAGCTCAACCTCTTTGAAGAATTTCACGGCCATGGAAACCGGCAGGGCAGAAAGCCCTGCTATGTCCTTCCCGGAGAGCCTGTAAGCGAGGGCCCCGGGCCCGAGCCTCTTACCCATGCACGCAGGGCATGTCACGGCCTCCCTATAGCGGGCAAGGAAGACCCTTACATGGAGCTTGTATCTTTTGCGCTCAAGCTCCTCGAAGAAGTCGTTGAGCCCGTACATCCCGCTCCCACCTTTAAAGAGCCATTCCCTGTCTTTCTTTGAAAGCTCCCTGTAGGGCTTGTGCGTGTCCACGCCCGCTTTTTTTGCGCCCGCCTGCATCTGCCGTTTCCACCATCGGTAGGAGGGCTTCTCCCACGGCTCAACCGCGCCCTCCGCAAGACTGAGATACGGGTCCGGGACTAGGAGGTTTTCCGAGTACTTGAGGATATTCCCGAACCCCTTGCACTCCGGACATGCGCCCACCGGATGGTTGAAGGAAAAAAGAAGGGGCGTGGGCTCCGGCAATTCCACATCGCAGTAATCGCAGGCGTTCCTTGCCGTGAACGAAAGCGCCGGGCCGTCTATGATTGCGACCTTTATCTTCCGGCCCCCGTGCCCCCATGCGGTCTCTATGGAGTCCGCAAGCCTCGGCTCGTCTTTTATTAGGAGCCTGTCTATCACGATATCTTTTTTTGGCGGCAGGGCACCGGCCTCCTCGAACTCCAAGGCCTCGCTATTGACCCATGCCCTGTAAAAACCTTTCTTCTTAAGCTCGCCGACGGACTCTTCCGTCTCAAAGAGTATGACTGCCCTCTTTCCCGCATATTCCGAGAGGAGCTCCGAGGCTATGCCGGATGTGTCCCACTTTCTTATCTCCCTTCCGCACTTCGGGCAAAAGGGCGTGGCGACCTTGGAATAAAGGAGCCTGAAAAGGTCGTATAGCTCCGTAAGCGTCCCCACGGTAGAGCGCGAGCCCCGCGCCGGGTTCCTCTGTTCGAGGGCCACGGCGGGCCTTATGTTTTCGATGGAATCCACAAGGGGCCTGTCCATCTTTTCGAGGAAGAGCCGGGCATATGTCGAGAGGGACTCTATGAACCTCCACTGCCCCTCCGCAAAGATGGTCTCGAAGGCGAGAGAGGACTTACCACTGCCCGAAACCCCTGTTACGGCTATCACCTTGTCGTGGGGCAGGCGGAGGTTTATGCCTTTGAGGTTATTCTGTCTTGCGCCCTCGATTATGAGCTCGCGGATGGACATCTAAATATTTTAACACGGCCCGCGCCCGTCATTCCGGCTTGTCCAATGTCATTCTGGCTTGTCCAGAATCCCTCTTCGGGAAGGATTCCCGACAAGCGGGAATGACAGGAGGGAAGATAAGTATGGTGCCCCCCGAAAGGCGAGCCCCTCTTTGGCAAAGAGGGGTTAGGGGAGATTTTCTAATAAAAATTAGAAAAAGGCGCCCTCCTTTCGTTGAAGCAGGAAGGACTCCTGTTGCATTATACTAAGCCGCCGCCTTTTTCCTGTCAAGGCGGATTGAATTAAGCGGTGGATAAGGATGTAACCTCAACCGTGTGGTGCTTCCGCCGGGCATCGTTCACGAGTTCTTCCAGTTTCGCCGCGATGGAATCCTCAATCCAGTCGGCGCCGCACTGGGAGCATACAGCGGCAGGCACATCCCTGACCACCACAACGCCAAAACCCAGTTCGGCTGTGAAATAATCACTCACCCCCACCTAACCTCCCCCCTCAAGGGGGAGGAATCTGAGATAGAACTTCCCGTATTTTCACCCGCTTACAAGAAAACCCTGCGGAACTCGGGTTCCAAATACCCCCCTCCCCCTGTTAAAGCAAAAAAGGAGGCATTTGAAACCGGTATGTGGTTTCAATATCGGTTGGAAAGGGTCATTGACCCCTTGAAAAAAACCCGTGCGAAGTATTATTCTTAAACCCGTGAGAGGTCTATTAACAGCCGCAGTCATCCTGCTCTTTCTCGTCTCCTGCGGGGGCCCGAAGCCGACATATAAATTCTGCGCTCGCCTCGACTCCGTAAACCGGACGGTGGGCGTTGCATGCTATCTCGACAAGACAGGCGCCGTTGCCGACAAGTCCATGGCCGATTACATAGAGAGGCACTATCGCGGGGACGCATCGGAGATGGACGGCCTCAAGCAATATTGCGGCATGATAAAAAGAAATGCAGACGCCGGACTCAGCAGAGAGGATGCGATTGAAAACGCAGAGGCGTCTTTCAAGTCCGCCTCCTGCCCGGATGACGATTAGGGATTCCATGGATGTGAAAACGCTCGATGAGGTCGTCAAGTTCCACGGGCATATGTGCCCCGGCCTTGCAATAGGCTATAGGGCCGCGCTGAGCGCGCTCAAGAGGTTCAAGCGGGCGAAGGACGAGGAGCTTGTGGCCGTCGTGGAAAACGACTCCTGCGCGGTGGATGCCATCCAGTTCATGACCGGATGCACATTCGGCAAGGGCAACCTCATCTTCAGGGACTATGGGAAGCAGGTCTACACATTCATAAAGAGGCCGGGCGGGGACGCCCTCAGGCTTTCGTTTGTATGGGAGCCGCCGAAGGAATCCCCGCGGGAAAAAAAGATAAAGGCTCTTCTTGCGGCAAAGGAGACAGAACTCTTTAAAATAAAGATGCTTAAGCTCAATCCCCCGCCCGAGGCGCGGATATTCGCCAGCGTGAAATGCGGTATATGCGGGGATAAGGTCATGGAGCCGAGGGCAAGGGTAAAAGACGGCCGCGTGGTCTGCATCCCCTGCCTTGAGGCAATGAGATGACTTCCAAAAAGGACATGGCCGATGTCTCCTACAAGGCAAGCGTCCTCGTGGAGGCCCTCCCCTACATAAGGAACTTCCGCGGGAAGACATTCGTAATAAAGTACGGCGGTTCGGCACAGGTGGATGCGGACCTCAAGGCCGCCTTCGCAGAGGACATTGCGCTCCTGAGCTTCATAGGCTTCTACCCCGTGGTCGTGCACGGCGGCGGGCCTAAGATATCGGCAACGATGAAGAAGATGGGCAAGAAGCCCTCGTTCGTTCAGGGCCAGCGGGTGACGGACCGGGAGACGATGGACATAGTGGAAATGGTCTTGGGAGGACTCATAAACAAGGAAATAGTCGCCCTGATAAACGGCCACGGGGGCAAGGCCATGGGCCTGAGCGGAAAAGACGGCGGCTTCATAAAGGCAAAAAAGAAGCTCCTGAAAAAGACATCCCCGGGGACGGGCGCAGACGAAATCATAGACATCGGGCTTGTCGGCGAGGTAACCTCGGTTGAGCCGGGCATAATACGGAGCCTCCAAAAAGAGGGTTTTATACCGGTCATAGCGCCCATCGGGGTCGGCCCCCGCGGGGAAACCCTCAACATAAATGCGGACTATGTGGCCGCCTCGGTTTCGGGCGCGGTCGCCGCAGAGAAGCTCATACTCCTTACGGATGTCCCCGGTGTGCTCGACCGGAAGGGCAATGTCGTTTCTACATTGAACACTGCCCGCACAAAGAAGCTCCTCTCCACAGGCGGGGTCTCGGGCGGGATGCTCCCTAAGCTTCAGGCCTGTCTTAAGGCCCTCTCAGGCGGCACCAAGAGCGCCCACATCATAGACGGCCGTGTCCCGCACTGCCTCCTCCTTGAGATATTCACGGAAAAAGGCATCGGCACGCTGATAGCATAGAA
>CAZPPU010000015.1:16156-16624 GCA_964588515.1 uncultured Nitrospirota bacterium | reverse complement strand
CCGGGGACAAAAACCCCGCGTTCCTCGTATTAGGGTTCATCTACGGGGCCGGCAAAGACATCGACATGGACTTCGGCATAAAGGCCGGCCTCAGCAAGCCCGAGACCGACTTCAGCCTGCTTGCCGGGCTCACATGGAGGCCCTGAGATGCACATACCGGACGGGTATTTAAGCCCGCAGACATACCTGCCGCTTTACGGGGTCTCCGCGGCCTTCTTAGGCATGGCCTTGAGGAGGCTCAGAAAAGAACTCTCCACCATGCATGTGCCCTATCTGGCGATGGCCGCCGTGTTTTCCTTCCTCATCCAGATGTTCAACATACCCGCGCCCGGAGGCACGACCGGTCATGCAGTGGGCGGCGGCATCATAGCCCTTCTCCTTGGGCCGTGGACCGCGGTCGTTGCGGTCTCCGTAGTCCTCCTGATACAGGCGCTGGTCTTCGGAGACGGCGGGATAACCGCACTCGGC
>CAZPPU010000015.1:11755-16146 GCA_964588515.1 uncultured Nitrospirota bacterium | reverse complement strand
GCGGTTGCCATGCCATTTGTCTCCTATTGGGTATTTTCCCTCTTGAGGGGAAAGGCAACCGGCGGCCGGAGGCTCTCTCTTTCGGCCTTCGCCTCCGGCTACATAGGGCTTCTGGCCCCTGCCCTTTTGACCGCCGTAGAGCTTGGAATCCAGCCCATTATAGCAACCGGCCCGGACGGAAGCCCCCTTTATGCGCCCTACCCCCTGAAGGTCGCGGTTCCGGTCATGGCCGTTGAGCACATTTTCCTCTTCTGCATTGCAGAGGGAGCAATTACGCTTTTGCTCTTTAAATATTTTCTTAAGCACGAGCCTGCATCCCTCTATGCGCTAAGAGAAACGAAATGACTAAATTTCAGAGAAAACTCCTGCTCGGCCTCATCGTGCTCGCCCTGCTTACCCCGCTTGGGCTTCTTCTGCCTGAGATTTTCAACTCCGGGGGCGCCTGGGGCGAGTGGGGGACGGATGCCCTCGAAAGACTTTTAGGCTATGTCCCCGAAGGACTTAAAAGGACCTCGGATATCTTCAAGTCCCCAATCGAGGGTTACAGCCCCGGCAAGGAAGATGCGCCCCTGATATTCCGGGCCGTCTTCTACATCATATCCGGCCTCATAGGGACGGCGGCCGTTGCGCTTACGGTTTATCTGACGGCAAGGCTTATAAGGAGGAAAAGGCCGTGAGGGCGTCCGTGCTCGAAAAAGGGATTGAGGGCATAGCCGGGCTTATAAGGACATTCTATATGCAGTGGGAGTCCTCTTCGGGCAAAGGCCCGGTTCAGAGGCTCGACCCGAGGGTGAAGGTACTCGCCCTCATATATTTTCTAATAATCGTGAGCCTTAAACAGGGGCCGACGGCCCTTCCCCTCATATTGGCGATGGCAGTTGCCGTTGCCCTGGCGGCCGGAGTCTTCGGGACGATATGGAGGAAGGTCCTTGCGCTCGGATTCGTCTTTGGGTTTTTGCTGTCCCTGCCTGCGGCCCTGAACATAATCACGCCCGGTGAGGTCGTAATCCCGGTCGTTAGGCTTAAGGGGCCCGTGGACTTCTGGGTCTATCACATACCCGCCGAAATCGGGCTTACAAGGCAAGGGCTCCGGACGGTCCTTCTTCTTACATTGAGGGTTATGGACTCCCTTGCCTTGAGTTTTCTTTTGCTTTACACCACGCCCTTTCATGAAATCATCAGGGCGCTTAAGGCCCTCGGGGCGCCCGATGCCCTCTTGATGGTCGTAACCCTCTCTTACAAATACATATTCATCTTTGCAAAGACCGTGGGCGAGATGCACCTTGCAAAAAAAGGCCGGTCCATGGGCGCAGACGGCATGAGGGAATGGGCCGTTGGGAGATTTGCCTTCCTCTTCAGGAAAACCCGGGCGAAGTGCGAGGAGCTCTTCAGGGCGATGCAGGCAAGAGGGCTTTCGGAGGAAATCAGCCTTCCTCCGCGGAAAGGGCTTTCGATGGCCGACTATGCAGTCGGCTCCGGACTTTTCGGCATGGGGGTTTTGTTTTTATGGCTCTAAAAGAAATCATCAGGCTCGATGGGGTAAGTTACGGTTATTACGGGAAAATACCCGCCATCTCGGAGATAACCCTCTCGGTCCCGGAGGCGGGCATGTCCGGCATAATAGGCGCAAACGGAAGCGGCAAGTCAACGCTCCTTCGGATGATTTGCGGACTCCTTGAGCCGGACAAAGGGAAGGTCTTCTTTAAAGACAAAGAGGTATCGGAGAAGACCCTTAAGGAGAAGGATTTTCTCAGGTATTTCAGGGAGCGCGTGGGCTATGTGTTTCAGGACCCGGATGTACAGCTCTTCTGCCCCACGGCGCTCGATGAGCTCCTTTACGGCCCCCTTCAGTTAGGGCTTTCCGAAGAGGAAGCCCGCGAAAGGGCCTCCGGGGTCATGGATATGTTGGGCATAGCGGGGCTCAAGGACAGGCCCCCTTACATGCTTTCGGGCGGGGAGAAAAAGCGCGTGGCCTTGGGCAGTGTCCTTACGATGAACCCGGAGGTCCTGCTTTTGGATGAGCCTACGGTCGGGCTTGACCCGCGGACCCAGTGCCTTCTCGTTGAGCTTATCTTATCGCTCAACGATTCGGGAAAGACCATCGTTATTGCAACGCACGACCTCTCGCTCGTCGAGGAGCTTCAGCTCCGGGTCGCCGTGCTCTCCGAGGAACACCGCATAGAGGCGGAGGGCTCTGCACGGGATATACTCGGGGACGAGGCCCTGCTCCTTAAAGTAAACCTCATACACGAACACCTGCACTGACACCCCTCGACCGCGCTTCACAAACACCCGCATTTCCCCTATCACAGACATTCGCCGCCTGTGCTATCATAAAGGAGGTCGGGCCATGAAGAAAAACTGCTGGGAAAAATGCAGGCAGGGCCTGTTGGGCGGTTGCCGGCACTTTTTGCGACGGGGACGTTCAAGGCACATTCGCCCGGAAATTCGGCGACTGCCTTAAATGCCCGTTTTTCAATCAGGTGATAAAAGAGGAATATCCCCGCTTCATAACAGCCGCCGAACTCGTCAAGATGCTCAGAGACAGACCGAAGAAATAATAGCCCTCCTTCGCTAAAGCTACGGCGGGCATCCGCCGAAGACTTGGCGTAGGCGGATGGTGGAGGCGGCGGGAATCGAACCCGCGTCCGGAAGCACTACTCCCCTGCATCTACATGCTTAGGCCGCTAATTTGAGTCTCGGATGCCGGCATGCCGACGGCCGGGCCCCCCGGCATCCAATCCCCTTAGTCTCGCCCATGGCTCGGGGCCTTACCACGGGCCAGCCTGCTGATCGACGCCCTGTCCCGAGGCACAGGCAACCTCAGGCAGAGCGTGCCGCTTTAATTAAGCGGCGAGTGCCAGTTCTTCGTTGGCTTTTGTGTTTTTTCCCGGATTTTTTCGTGGTTCCGGGCCACGACATGCAGCCGGGGACTCATAACCCCCGTCGAAACCTTTGCGCCCCCTATTTGCGCCGGGGTTCGTAACCCCCTCAACGGTTGGCGGCTTTCAAAGCCGCATGGATCTCTCTTTTGGCCTCTCGTTCTTTTATGGCCTCCCTTTTTTCAAAGAGCCTCTTGCCCTTGGCAAGACCGACCTCCACCTTTGCATACGGCCCCTTAAAATAAATCTTAAGGGGCACAAGGGTATAGCCCTTTTCCGCGGCCTTGCCACCGAGCCTCCTCAGCTCGGCCCTCTTAAGGAGGAGCTTCCGGGTCCTCAGCGGCTCGTGGTTTGAGATGTTCCCGTGGCTGTAAGGGGCTATGTGGCAGTTAAGGAGAACCGCCTCCCCGCCCTTTATGAGCACATGGCTGTCCTTGAGGTTAGCATTGCCCTCCCTGAGGGACTTTACCTCGGTTCCTAAAAGAGCAATGCCTGCCTCGAAGGCCTCCTCGATGAAATAGTCATGGAGGGCCTTCCTGTTCTGGCAGACTACCTTCATCTTCTATTTTATCACATTTCACATTTTAGCGCCTGAGAAAATTATGGGGCGTTTTGATAAAATAAAACACCGATGACCCTTACAAAGAAGATAATCCTCAGCTTCCTTTTAAGCTCTTCGCTCATAGCCGTAATCGGGGTGTTCACTTTCATGAACTTCTTTGAGATCAAGGGCCAGATACGCAGGCTCGAACTTTCCGACACGGTAAGGAGCAAGTCCCTTCAGCTCAGGCGCCACGAGAAGAACTTCTTTCTTTACATGGAACCCGGGGAGCTGAGCGAGGTCCATAGGTACCTTAAAGAACTAAGGGAGGTACTCAGGGAGGGCCGGGGCTTCGATGTCGGAAAGCTCCCCGACCTCGAAAACGAGGTAGAGGAATACGGCGTGAGGTTCAACGAAATAGAAATCCTCACATGGCGGATAATGGGAGAGCTGAATGACCTCAGGCCCCCGGCAGGCGGCTCCGCCTTCTATCCGCTTGTGAAGTCCACCTTTCTTGAGCGCCCCCTCCTGAATGCCGAACTTCTTAAGAAGGGCTTTTCGCTTTCCGACCGCCACCCCGTAATAGCGGACCTCCGCAGGCTCGATGTGGAAATCGCCGCCCTCAGAAAAACCGGCGAGGAGATAATCGCAATCTCAAAGGAGATAGACGGCACTGCACGGCAGGCGGTGGAAGAGGCCATAAGGAAATGGCAGGGCATGGCGCTTATGCTTTTCCCCTTGTTTTTCTTAGTGGGCCTTGCCGGGCTTTTCATAATCTCAAGGAGCGTTGTAAGCCGTTTAAGGCTCTTAAGGCGTGCCCTCCAAAAGACCGGAAAAGGCGAGTTTGCGGCCATAAAGAGGATGGGCAAGGGCGATTTCCCGCTCCTCACTGCACCCCTTTCCAAAGACGAAGTAAGCGCCCTGATACAGGCGTTCGGCGAGATGGAGCACAACTTAGCCCAGAGGGA
>CAZPPU010000015.1:10248-11745 GCA_964588515.1 uncultured Nitrospirota bacterium | reverse complement strand
GCAAGGAAAAACGAGGAAGTCCTACAGAGCAGAAAACTTGCCTCGTTAGGGACGCTTGCCGCCGGTGTTGCGCATGAGCTCAACAACCCGGTCAACAACATATATCTTGCGGCCCAGATACTCTCGAGGGAGTTGACCGCAGACAGCCCCGGAATCTTCAGGGAGACCGTAGAGGACATCTTTTCCCAGACCGTCAGGGTCAAGAGGATAATCGGCGAGCTCCTTGAATTTACGAGGGAGAAGTTGCCCGATCTCGGAAGAATCAATCTGACCGGTGTAGTGGACAGGGTGCTTTGCCGGATGATCACATCGGGGGCGATGAAGAATGTAAAAATAAATATCCGGGCCCCCGAGGTCGTCGAGGCATTGGCTGACGAACATCTCATCGAGCAGGTCTTCATAAACCTCATAGGCAACGCGGTCGAGGCGATGGAGGAAAACGGCGTACTGGACATCGAAATAAAGGCAATGGACACATCCGTTGCGATTAAGGTCTCCGACACGGGCAAGGGCATCCTGCCGGAGGATATGCCGAGGGTCTTCGACCCGTTTTTTACGACAAAGGAAAAAGGCACGGGCCTCGGTCTTGCGATAGTTTACAATATAATAGAAAAACATAAAGGGAAGATAGAAGTGGAAAGCGAACCGGGCAAAGGCGCCACATTCACCGTCACCCTGCCGGAGGAGCAATGAGCCTTAAGATATTGGTTGCAGAGGACGAGGAAATAACATTAAAGCATCTCCTCTATGCCCTTGAAAAGGAGGGCTACCGGGCAACCGGCGCAAGGGACGGCCTCGATGCCCTCGGAAAAATCACGGGCGAGGGGTTCGATGTCCTCATCGCCGATATAAAGATGCCCGGAATGGACGGCCTGACACTGCTTGGCGAAGTAAAGGAGAAATACCCGGATACGGAGGTCATGATAATCACCGGCTTCGGCTCGATAGACTCTGCGGTGGAAGCGATGAAGCGCGGGGCCGCAGACTATATAACGAAGCCCTTCAACCTCGACGAACTGCTTCTTAAGGTCGGAAAGATTCAGGAAAAAAAAAGCATAGAGCGTGAAAACATCGCCCTCAGGGTCTCGCTCGGCTTAGGCAAGGAACTGCCCTTCATAGCAAGGAGCAGGCCGATGAAAAGGATAATAGAGACCGTGCGGAGCATCGCATCCTCGGACTGTAATGTGCTTCTTACGGGCGAAAGCGGCGTGGGCAAGGGCCTTGTAGCCAAATTGATTCACTATACCGGGCCGAGAAAGGACAGGCCCTTTTTGGATATAAACTGTGCGGTCTTCACCGAGGAGCTCCTTGCGAGCGAACTCTTCGGCCATGAAAAAGGGGCATTCACAGGGGCCCTCTCGAAAAAACAGGGGCTTATGGAGATAACGGACACAGGGACGCTGTTTTTGGACGAGATAGCCGAGATGTCCACGACCTTGCAGGCGAAACTCCTTAAGGTCATAGAGGATAAGGAATTCCTGAGCGTCGGGGGCACAA
>CAZPPU010000015.1:5460-10238 GCA_964588515.1 uncultured Nitrospirota bacterium | reverse complement strand
CCAAAACATAACCGGCCTCGTAAAGGAAGGCAAATTCAGGGAAGACCTCTACTACAGGCTTAATGTCATGGACATCTACATCCCTCCTCTGAGGGAAAGGAAAGAGGACATCGCCCCGCTTTGCAAATATTTCCTTGAGAAGCATTCTAAAAAGGCGAATAAGAAAATCACCGTATTTGCCAAGGATGCGATGGATGTCCTCATGTCCTACAGTTTTCCGGGCAATGTAAGAGAGCTTGAAAATATCATAGAAAGGGCGGTAATACTTGAGAAAACCTCCGTTATTGCCGCCGAAAGCCTCCCGCAGGCGATAAAATTGTTTCAGATAAAAACCATTTCTCCGGAACGGGTTAAAACCCTCGACGACTTAAGCAGGGAGTATGCAGAAGCCGTCTTGGAGCTTGTCGGCAATAACAAGTCCAAGGCCGCCGAACTCTTAGGCATCTCAAGGACAAGCCTCTGGAGAATACTTAAAAAATAGCCCTGCCTCAATCTTCCGCAGTCCTTCGTAGCCGTTCACCCATGTTTCACATTTGAACGCCAAATAGCCGCTTCGCTCTAAATTAACCCTTTTATTTCAATTGGTTACATGTTGGCATCTTTTTTCCTTATATACCTTCGGAATGAAAGAGAAGCTCTTATATGTGACGAAGGGCGGAGGTTCCGGGGTGGACGAAGGCTTCCCGTATGTAGTCGGGCTTGCGAAGACCCTTAATGCGGCCATAGCGGTTTTGATGGTCCATGAAAAAAAGACCGCCCAAACCTATGAAGACCTTATGGCCGCGGTCGCATTTGCCGAGGCCGGGGACCACGAGACGGCAAGAAGGCTCATGGAGCGGGAGCAAAGGGAGATGACGGACGCAGAGGCCAATAGGGTCTCCGCACTCAAGGAACGGTGCGGGGAGGCCTCGGTCGAGATGACTTACGGGACAACCGAAGGAACCCTTACGGATGCGATAAGCGGTTTTCTCAAGGCAAAACCGTCCATCGAGATGGTGCTCATAAGCCCCGGGTTTTCATCAAGCGAGGGGCTTAGGGAGCTTAAAAGACTGCTTAAAAAAATTTCAAGACCGGTCGTTACGATTGCAAGGCCCTCCGGGGCCGGGGCGTAACGCAGGAAGGAGGAAGAAAATGAACTGGTTGAAGAGGCTTTCAAAGGGATTCGAGAAGGCAATGACGGCCTCGGCGTTTGCGGAGGAAGGGGAGTTTGAGACCGCAAGGCAAATAATGCATGAGGCGGAGCCCCCGGCCGAAGGCCCATGGGAGGAAAAGACAAGCGTCAGGCGTAAAGGCAGAGACTACAAGGCCGAGCTTGCCGTTCATGCAGGCAGGGGCAAATAAGAAAGGGAAAGAGACCATGGCGACTGAGAAGAGAAGGCCCTACGGAAAGATGCTGTTCACAGGCGTCGTCTCGATAGGGCTTTATGCGGTCCTGCTCCTTAAGCAAGATGTCATCTCAAATTACTTCGGCCAAGGAGGGTTCTATGCCTTCCTGCCGATAGCAACCGCATTTCTGTTTTCGATTGTGCACGGCATATTCACGGGCGCTTTCTGGACCGTGCTCGGTATCGAGGCCGCAAAGAAGAAGCTGGAGGTGAAATGAGATGCATGATGTAGTTAAAGAGGCGGTCAATTTCGTAGACCTCGACCTACTGAAGATAGTTTACCTCTTCATAGTGGGCTTCGTAGGCGGGCTCGTAAGCGGCTTCATCGGCTCTGGAGGGGCATTCGTGCTCACGCCCGCCATGATGAGCATGGGGGTGCCCGGGCTTGTGGCAGTGGCAAGCAACATGTGCCATAAGTTCCCGAAAGCCCTTGTGGGGGCCATCAAACGCGCCAGATACGGTCAGGTGGATGTCAAATTGGGAATAGTCCTCGGCATATCCGCCGAGGCCGGGGTCCTCTACGGCGCGCATCTACAGGAGAGCATAAAGAGGAGATTCGGGGATGCGGGCTCCAACCTCTATGTGAGCGTTGCATTCGTCGTGATATTGGCCATTGTCGGCGGCTATATGATGTGGGATGCGCTTAAGACTTACAAATCGGGCAACGCCCACGAGGAAGAGAAGGTTACAAGGCTTGCCCGCCGGTTACAGTCCGTCAATATCCCGGGGACCATGGTATATTTCAAGAGCCTGCATGCAAGGGTCTCCGTGCTCTTCACCATACCGCTTGGGTTTGCCACCGGCATGCTTGCCGCCACAATCGCGGTCGGAGGCTTCATAGGCGTGCCCTCGATGATTTATGTCTTAGGCGCATCGAGCATCATGGCATCCGCCTCGGAACTCGTGATAGCCTTCGTGATGGGCCTCGGCGGGTCGTTTAAGTATGCCATGAGCGGCCTTGTAGATATACGCCTTGCAATGGTCATTCTTGCAGGGTCCCTCTTCGGAGTGCAGTTAGGCGCCATAGGCACCACTTATGTCAAGCCGTTTGTGATAAAAGTGGTGATGGCCGTCATCATGCTCATCGTGCTCGTAAGCAGGGGCCTGATGGTGCCCGTATACCTGTCACAGCTCGGCCTCATCGGGGGGTTAAGCGAGACGACGGCGAAGGCGCTGAAGACTACGAGTTTTATCATAATGGCGCTTGCCCTTTTAACCGGGGCATTTATAGTGCTGAAGGCCATGTGGCAGGGACGCAGGGCGGAACAGGCCGTTAGGGTCCAAGAAGGGCTGAGACATGGGAAGGTATAAGAAAATCCTCGTTGCATACGACGGCTCCGTTTCGAGCAGGAACGCCTTTAAGCAGGCGATACGGCTTGCGGAGTCCGAAAAGAGCTGGATGAAGGTGGTGGCCGTCGTGCCCTCCTATGAAGGCGAGCTCGATATTACCGCAGTCAGGAACTTAAGGGAAGTCCTGAGGGGCCCGGGAGAGAAACTCTTAAAAGAGGCCGCGGAGATAGCAAAGGCCGAAGGCGCGGTAGTTGTGACGAACCTCGAGCAGGGCGAACCCTACGAGCGAATCATAGATGTAGCGGAGTCCGAAAACTGCGACCTCATCGTGATGGGCAGAAGGGGGCTTCGCCGCCTCGAAAGGGCCTTCATGGGAAGCGTTACCGCACGCGTCATAGGCCACAGCAGGAAGGATGTGCTCGTTGTGCCGAGGGATACGGGAATCGGCTTCGGGAGACTCCTCCTTGCCACGGACGGCTCGATATACAGCAATGCCGCGACGAAAAGGGCCATAGACCTTGCAAAATCATACGGCTCCGCGCTGATGGCCGTCTCCGTCGTGGATGTCCCGCCGGAGTTTTATGCCGAGGCCCCAAATGCCTTTGAAGACATGGTGCTTAAGATGAAGGGCAATGTTTCGGATGTGAAGAAAAAGGCGGAGGAATCGGGCCTTCAGGCATCTACTTTCGTGGGCGAAGGCGACGCCTACAAGGTGATAACCGACCTCGCCGTGAAGGAAAAGGCCGAGATGCTTATCATGGGAAGCCACGGCCGGACCGGTCTCAAAAGGCTCCTCATGGGCTCTGTCACGGAAAAGGTCATCGGCCATACACCGTGCCCGGTGTTGGTCGTCAAGGGAGACCCCCGTGCCTGAAAAACTGCTGATTGTAGACGGCGAGCCTGAGATGTTATCGCTTTTAAGCATGCTCGTAAGGGAAATGACGCCCTATGAGCCTATGGCCACCAATAATCCCATCGAAGCGCTTGAGATAGTCCGACAGGGCGGTATTGCGCTTGTCATCACGGGATTGAAGATGCCGGTCATGGACGGTTTCGAGCTACTTGAGGCCGTAAAACGCGCCGACGAATACACCCCCGTCATAATCGTAACCTCTTACGGCTCTACCGACACGGCCGTGGAGGCCCTAAGGCGAGGCGCTTTCGACTTCATTGTAAAACCGTTCAGAAAAGAGCGGATGCTCTTTGCGATAGACAGGGCGCTTGAGTTCGCACGACTTAGAAGGGACAATACGGCCCTTGCTATCCGGCAATCTTGAATTTCGAATAGTAGATGTTCTTCCTCAGGTCGTCCAATTTGTTTTGCATGTCTATAAGCTCCTCTTTGAGCTTCTGACCCCTGAGGCCCTTCAGGTCGTTGACCTTCGTAAGGAGAAGGACCCCGAATTCGGCCACTTTCTCCGGAAGCTCCTCGATGCTCGCATCGCCCTTTACATACTTAGTGTCCCTGTCCATTGCAAGCCTGATGATTTCCTCCATCCTCTTGTCCATAATTGCGTCCCCCCCGGTTTGATGCTCTTTGAAAGGTAGCACAACCTGCAACGAAAAGTAAAGGTGTGAGTTTAGGTTTTTTTGACAATTTTCCGCCCCTTTTGTTAGGTTAATAAAATCGTCTTTATCCGGAGGGTTCTTATGAAATGGACGGAGTCGAAGAAACTTTTCAAGCGTGCCCTCAGGCTCATCCCCGGGGGCGTAAACAGCCCGGTAAGGGCGTTCAAGGCAGTGGGCGGAAACCCGCTCTTCATAGAGCGGGCAAAGGGCTCGAGGCTTTACGATGCGGACGGAAACTCATACATAGACTATGTGCTTAGCTGGGGGCCGATGATATAGGGACATGCCTACCCCAAGGTCGTAAAGGCCCTCAAGTCCGCGGTCGAAAACGGCACAAGCTACGGCGCGCCCACCGGGGTTGAGGTGAGGCTTGCGGAACTTGTGCTTAAGGCATACCCTTCGATGGAAAAAGTCAGGATGGTGAATTCCGGCACAGAGGCCACGATGTCCGCAATCAGGGTTGCAAGGGGCTTTACAGGCAGGGACAAGGTCGTCAAGTTCGAGGGCTGTTACCACGGCCATGCAGACGGCCTC
>CAZPPU010000015.1:0-5450 GCA_964588515.1 uncultured Nitrospirota bacterium | reverse complement strand
CCCAAATTGGGCCTGGTCCTTGATGTATTTGACAGGCGCAACCACATTCGGGGTCCCGGACAGCCCCGGGGTTCCGGCCTCTTATGCAAAAGAGACCCTCACCCTCCCCTTTAACGACATCCCTGCGCTTAAGCGCCTCGTAGAGAGGGAATGGAAATCCATAGCCTGCGTCATCCTTGAGCCCGTGGTGGGAAACATCGGGTGTGTGCTTCCGAGGCCCGGGTTTCTTGAGACGCTCCGCAGGCTCACAAAGAAATACGGCATTGTCCTCATATTCGACGAGGTGATGACGGGCTTCAGGGTTTCATTCGGGGGCGCACAGGCGGCTTACGGGATAAGGCCGGATATGACATGCCTTGGAAAAGTCATAGGCGGGGGGCTTCCAGTGGGCGCATACGGCGGGAAGAAAGAAATCATGGCCATGGTTTCGCCCCAAGGCCCGGTATATCAGGCAGGGACGCTCTCCGGAAACCCCCTTGCAATGACCGCAGGGATAGAGACACTCAGGGCGCTTTCGGAAAAGGGCGCATACCGGAGGCTCATGGAGAAGACATCCGCACTCGAAGAAGGACTGAGGAACGCCTCAAAGAGGGCGGGCGCGGCCACTAAGTTCTACAGGGCGGGCACGATGTTCTGCACATATTTCACAGGCACGGAGGTCGTTGACTATAAGACCGCAAAAACGAGCGATACCGCTCTTTTTGCAAGGTTCTTCCGCGGGATGCTCCAAAGGGGCATAAACCTTGCGCCGAGCCAGTTCGAGGCGGGCTTCATGTCGCTTGCGCATTCGATGGCGGATATAGACAAGACGACAAAAGCCGCATACGAGACGATGAGGAGGCTAACTTAATCCCATAGCGCATTCCTCAAAAATATTATAAAATGTATTTATGTTCAAATTCCTAAAGGGCAAGATACCGCTTAAAGGGAAGATTATAATTGCCGTGCTCGCTTTGACGATATTTGCCGGAGGCGGCATCGGCGCATTCAAGTTCTATAACTTCACACAGGAAAACCCACGGTTCTGCCTGAGCTGTCACCTCATGCAGCCGGCCTTCGATGCATGGTCCATAAGCGAGCACAAGGATGTAAACTGCCACGACTGCCATCATCTCTCCATCCCGGAGCAGAACAGGCTTCTTGTAATCTTCGTCCTTAAAAGGCCGACCGCCGTGCCCCCGAGACACGGAAAGATAATCGTCCCGTGGAAGTACTGCATAAAGTGCCACTGGGAAAGGGACGAGAGGTTCCCTCAGGCAAGGGCCGTAAACAGGTCGCGCCTGCATGCAAGGCACTACTTCATGGAGCAGATAGAGTGCTCGAAGTGCCACGGCTATATCATCCACAGGTTCGTGCCCGAAGACAGGTTCTGCCAGAGATGCCACGAGGCAAAGGAAGTCCACGGCATGGGAATGGAAGAGCTTGCATGTCTTAACTGCCACACGGACAGGACGGTGGACCTCAGGCCCGGAAGAAAAAAATGCCTCTTCTGCCACGGCCCCAGCAGTATAAGGGAAGAACTCATCAGGGACGGCACCTTGGATGTGAGGCGGTACCGGCCCGCGGAGGAGCTTATAGCAAAGGCGACGAAGGTAAACATCCCGGCCGATGCGCCCATGCAGTTTCACTGCTATGAGTGCCATAAGCCCCATGAGAGGATAAGGCCGGTATGGGGCGACTGCCTGAACTGCCACAGGAATATCCCGGATGTCGGAAAACACGGCCTGCATATACAGGTGGCCGGGATGAAGTGCACCGAATGCCATAAGCCCCACACATGGCGGGTGACGGAAAAGAGCGCACGGAAAGACTGCACCAAGTGCCACGAATACCGGGAACCCAAGAGGTTTTTGGGAGGGTAGCGCCGGGGGACCTTTAACGCATTTTCCCCCGCATCTCCAGAAACTCGCCGGGGGTCATTACTCTAAGCTCCTTTGCGGTCCTTGTTTTAAAATGACGTTTATTGCCTGTAATCAGGACATCCGCTTGCCCGCATATTGCGACTTCGAGGAAGGGGATATCGTCCTTGTCCACCAGCGGTTCGTTTATCGTCGGGGGGGTTATCCTTATCCCTTCGGCCTCCAGAAATGCAATCAACATATCGACATCCGAGGTCTTAAAGCCGAATTTCGGCCTTATAAGCACTTCACGATACTCAAAGATAACCCTGTCATCGTAAAGCAGGCGGAGGTCGCCGCGAAGCACAAGGTCCAAAACCCGTGAGGCGTTTCCGAAAGGAGTGATGAGCGCCGAGACGAGGATATTCGTGTCTAAAACAATCAGCAACGGACTCTCGCTTTCCGAGCCGTCTTGATTTCCGCTTCGATTTCCTTTTCCGGTATGCCCGGCAGACCCCTTTTTACCGCAGTCCTTCGCATCCTTGAGACCGCCAGTTCCGCTTTGGAGCGGCGAACGGCCCTGACGGTCTCGTCAAAAGTCGCATCGCTTGTGCCGAGCAGGACGGCAATGGGTTTGCCCTTGGATGTGATTACTATATCTTCTTCCGTTTCGAGGTCTTTCCATACATTCCCCGGTCTCAGTCTGAAATCCCTTACGGTTACGAATTTCATTTTCCATCCCTCCTTGTCCTACAATAAGTCTACAAATTGGTTACTAAAATGTCAACAAAATATTGTGGTTGCGGACCGTAATAGTTTGCGCTATAGTCTTTACTGATGAAGAGCCATGTCCTGAGGCCGCTTTATATCGTGCTTGCCATAGTTGCCGGGATATTCCTTGCAAGGCCCTTCATCGTGCCTGCGGATTTCGGCGTCCACGAGTCGGGCTACATGTACGGCTGGTATCGTAAGGGGAACGAAGAGGACTGGAAGGCGTTCAAGATAAAATTCAAGACACGTGAGTACTGCAAGGACTGCCACTCCGAAACATACTCTTCGATAATGGGCTCTCCCCACTCGATAATAAACTGCGAAAACTGCCATGGCCTTGCCGTAGACCACCCGGAAGACCCGGCCAAACTGAGCATCCCGCGGCAAAGGGAGCATTGCCTCAGGTGCCATAGCGCCCTGCCCTACACGGATACCGGAAGGGCCCTGATAAGGGGCATAGACCCGGATGAGCACAACCCGGGCGTGGAATGCGTCTCATGCCACAGCCCGCACAGCCCCGTAAGTAATCCCCCCGTAAGTAATCCCCCCTCGCCCCCCTTTAGCAAAGGGGGGATGGGGGGATTTGAAGGAGGCGGGAGTTGATATCGAGGAGGGATTTCCTGAAGTTTTCGCTTCTGGCCGGGACAGGCATCGGACTGTCCGGACTGACGGGTAATCTTATTTGGGCGGGCGGCACGGCCTCCCGCGATATTGGCGGCACTGCCGCCAAGCGGTGGGTCTTCCTCGTAGACGCATATAAGTGTGTGGGATGCGGCCTCTGCGTGAGGGCCTGCAAGCTCGAAAACGAGACCCCCTACGATGCGCCGGTTACAAGGACATGGGTCGAAAGATATGTCGTTAAAAAAGACGGCTCGGTCGTTGCCGATTCCCCGATGGGCGGAAGGGACGGCTATATCAGAAACGACCCGCAGGGAATCATCGTCCCGCCCGATGAGATAGCAAAGGCGTTCTTCGTGCCCAAGCTCTGTAACCAGTGCACGAACCCCCCGTGCGTTCAGGTCTGCCCTGTCGGGGCGACATATCGGACCCCCGACGGCGTGGTGCTCGTTGACAGGAAATGGTGCATCGGGTGCGGCTATTGCATAATGGCCTGCCCCTACGGGGTGAGGTTCTTCCACCCGGTCTATAAAGTCGCAGAGAAATGCAACTTCTGCTACCACAGGCTCTCAAGCGGGATGAAACCCGCGTGCGTGGATGCCTGCCCCTTCGGGGCAAGGCTCATAGGGGATATGAACGACCTGGAGGACCCGGTGGCAAATGTCATAAGGACGGAGCGTGTGGCCGTGCTCAAGGAGGAGTTCGGCACAAAGCCGAATGTGTATTATCTTAATTTCGATTCGGTCGTGAGGTAGGGATGGAAGAAGTCCACGGCTCGTTATGGACGCTTAAGGAGCTCTTCACATACCCCAACGAGTATGTCTACTGGAGCCTCCAGATAGTGCTCTACCCGTTCATGACCGGGCTTGTGGCAGGGGCCTTTGTGCTTTCGTCCCTTTATCATGTCTTTGAAAGGAAGGAACTCAAGGAGATGGCCCGGCTCTCGCTCGTGTTTTCCTATGCGCTTTTGGTGGCCGCGCCTTTGCCGCTTCTTTTCCATCTGCTACAGCCGCCGAGGGGGTTTTATGTGTTTTTCACGCCGCATTTCACATCCGCTATTGCGGCCTTCGGCGTGGTCTTCTTCGCATATGCGGCGATTGTGGCCTCGGAGATATGGTTCGTAAACAGAAAGCTCTTCGTCGAGGAGGCAATGAGGCTCCGTGAGGCGCCGGGGCTTGGAAACCGCATAAAACACATGGTCTACAGGGCATGGAGCTTGGGCGCCCGCGACCTGAGCGAACCTGCGCTTAAAAAAGACGAGCGGGCCGTCAGGGTCCTTGCAGGCGTGGGTATACCGGTTGCGTGCTTCCTCCACGGGTATGCGGGCTTCATATTCGGCTCGGTCAAGGCAAACGCCCTCTGGATGACGCCCCTTATGCCCATCATATTCATAATGTCGGCAATCGTCTCCGGGATTGCGCTTTCAATGCTCACATATATAGTGATATTCGAGCTTAGAAGGTTTAAAAGAAGGCCGGGCAGGCCGCCCCTGCGGGGTGCGGAGCTCGATGTCATAAAGACGACATCGAAGTACCTGATAGCCTTCATGGTGCTTGCCATGACGCTTGAGCTTCTGGACCTCGTATTCAGGGGCTATACCGCTGTCAAGCACTGGGATATCCTAAGGACGGTAATCTATGAAAGGGATTTCCTGAACATATTCGTCCTCCAGTACGGGCTTGGGAACCTCCTGCCCCTCGCCCTGCTCCTCCTTCCGGGGTTGACTCTGAAAAGAGCGGCGCTTGCCCTTGCCCTCGTGCTCGTTGGGGTTTTCATGATGAGGTGGAATGTGGTGATAGGCGGGCAGTCGTTTTCTCTTACTCTTTCGGGGTATATGCATTATAAGATGCCCCTCATCCCGACAAACTACGAGACCTATAAAGAAGGGCTTTGGGGCGGCCTCACAATCCTTGCCTCGCCGTTTTTCTTCCTCTGGCTTTTGAACAAGCTCATACCGGTTATAAAAGAGGATTGACCTCCGGAGAAGGCTACCGGCGCATAGAAAACTGTGATATCATAAACCATGCATTTTTCAGAGACCGCCGCCCGGCTCAGGAACTTTAACAGAACCCCCTTTCACCTCCTCCTCATCGCCCTCTTGGGCCTCCTTGCATATTCAAATACATTTAATGTGCCTTTTCAATGGGATGAGACGGACTTGATAGTAAATATTACTGGGAGCATGAAATACTTCACACTGCGGCATAGCTCACATGCTCCTCT
>CAZPPU010000014.1:15392-17919 GCA_964588515.1 uncultured Nitrospirota bacterium | reverse complement strand
GCTCTCCAACTTACGGCACACCACCCGGAACATGTGCCTCAACAGGCAGTGTTTATGAGTGGAAGTGCGCGGAAGACAGGGAAATAGTCAAGGTCTGTGCCGAAGAAGCATGTGAGGTGGACAAGGTAACGCTTTCGTCTTCATCGGTTGCGCCCCTGATGCCGCCGGGTCAGCCGAGTGTCGGCAAGACTCAGGCAGAGGTGAAGATTTCCCTTACAAGGCCTGCGCCTAAAGGCGGCTGCACCGTGGATTTGGAAGTCATACCCGATTACGATTCAGGCGGGCATGACCATGGTCAGATAAACGACGGGAGGCCGCATGGAAGCTTGATAGACAAGGAAACGGGAAAAGACAAAGAGACGGTCAACATCCCTGAGGGCAAAACAGAGGAAACAGTAACATATACAAGCAGTGAGGTTTCGGGGACGGAGGAGATAACAGCGAAGATAAAAGGCAAAGAAGTCGGCAAGGCATCTATAGATGTGAGGGTGAAGGGGCTGACAGCAATGCCCGCGACTTATTGGGGATATTGGAATCTCATTGGCGTGCCGTTTTTCGAGCCTGCCGTGGAGTCGCTGCATTTCGCAAATCATTTCGCAAGGCCCGATGTAGTAAACAACATGGAAAAAATAGCCTACATATATTACATGTTGACGGACAAACCGCTTGATATAAACGACATGAGCCTTGAGTTGGGAGGCTTGTTCGATGTGGGAAACAATTGGGTATCTACCCCCGGTCATAGAACTCATAGGATGGGTACGGATGTGGATGTGAGGAGCAGGGATATGAATGCCAAAGAAAAGAGAAAATTTAAACGAATCGTATGTGAAAATCACGGCTATCCACTTTTGCACGGCAGGCCTGAACATTGGCATCTGTATTTCTGGTTATATAAAACTACGGATATAAAATTATGCGCGGAGGAAATAATATGAAAACAAGACTGCTGATAATAGCCCTATTAGTGGGTTCATTGTGGTCGGCTGGAGTTACAGCAGGCGATGAGGAATTGGTCAAGGGGTGGTACGACCCTGAAAACGACTGGTTCGTGATGGAATGGGTGACACTAAGCGGCGAAAGGGTGTCGTCCATAGACGACCCGCCGAACAAGGTTGTGCCTATTATTAAAGCGATGGCTTCATATGACTCTGCACTAAAGGAATATACATATGAATATGAAATATCGAATTTGAGGGGAAAACAACCACTTTATATAACAGCAATTAAATACCGCGCAGACATCTATGATTATACTGCGCCATCAAAAGAATGGTTTATCTCTCCTAATTATAGAGAACGGAATGAAATACATTGGGCGAAGACCGATGGTGAACCGCCCGGTATTCCTGTGGGAGCGACCGAAAGCGGATTTTCCTTCAAGAGCGTGGGCCTTCCGGCGATATCAAACTCTGCCTTTTTCGGAGAAAGGAGGGTGGAATATTCCCCCCCAAGCTTGGAAGATGCATCCAATGAAGTAAATGATGCCTATGAAAAAATATTGACTGATTTTGAGAAGCAGTACCCTGATAAATTCAAAACAATAGTATTGAAAACCATAGCCCCCGGAGTAGTTCCTGCGGATTTCAAGCCCCTTGAATTCCTCAACTATATCATCTCCATGAAGCACGAGGCTTTTACATTAGGCTGGATAACGAACAAGGGCATAGAGCAGAGCCTGGATGCGAAGCTGTCTGCCGCAAAGAAGAAACTTGAACAGGGCAGAAACGATGCCGCTAAAAATATCCTCTCTGCCTTCATAAACGAGGTCGAGGCGCAGGGATGCGAGAGTTACGAGGGGGGCAGTGCCCCCTGCCCGAAGGGCAAGCACCTTACACCCGAGGCATATGCGCTTTTGAGGTATAATGTCCTTTATCTCATAGAGAGGCTATAGAAACCACAAATAGAGATGATAACCGTAAACATAAACGGAAAAGAAATCAAGCTTGAGGCCCCGGTAACAATCCTTGAGGCCGCAAAGCAAAACGGGATTAAGATACCGCATTTCTGCCATCATCAGGCACTTGAGCGATGGGGCGGCTGTAGGATGTGTCTTGTAGAGGTCGAAAAGATGCCGAGGCTCCAGACCGCCTGCACCCTCTTTGTGACGGACGGGATGGTCGTAAGGACGGAGTCCGAGACGATATCCAAGGCAAGGCGGGCGGTGCTTGAGTTCCTCCTCACGAACCATCCGCTTGACTGCCCTGTCTGCGACAAGGCCGGGGAATGCAAGCTCCAAGACTACACAATGCAGTACGGCCCGACGGCAGGGAGGTTCAAAGAACCCAAAATCAAAAACCCTGAAAGCCTCACCGACCCCCTCATCGTAAGGAACCCGGAAAGGTGCATCCTCTGCACCCGGTGCGTGAGGATGTGCGATGGGGTTCAGGGCGCTTCTGCCCTCGCCATAACCGCAAGGGGGAACCACTCCGTGATGGAGCCGTTTTCGGGCGGGAAATTCGAGTGCGAATACTGCGGGAATTGCCTTACCGTGTGCCCTGTGGGCGCGATAATGTCGAGGCTTCAT